>CALFTN010000061.1 GCA_937916395.1 uncultured Clostridia bacterium
TTGTTTCGGTAAGTGCTCCTGCAGCGACCAGTATGGGTATTAATGTTTTCAAAGGTTGCTCCGAACTGGTTTCTATCACATTGCCTGGAGTGACTGAATTAACAAATGAGGCTTTCGCAGAGTGTACGAAGCTTGAAAACATCACATTAGGCTCTGTTATCACAAAAGTAAATGTAAATCTGTTTGCAGGTGAAGCCCTTTCTTCGGGCATTACCCTCACGCTGAACTGTGGACAAGAAAAGGCCGAAACTCTGCCCGCAGCGGTAGGTACAAATGTAGCATGGGCAGACTTCACATGGAAGGAAGTAAAGTTTGCCCATAGCTACGTAAACAGCAAGTGCACCGCCTGCGGTGAAGACTGCACCCACACCGGCGGCACGGCGACCTGCACCACTCTGGCAGTCTGCGACACCTGCGGCGTAAGCTATGGCGCAGTGGACACCACCAACCACAATTGGGTAAATGGTGTGTGTACCTATGGTTGCGGCACGATCCATGATCCTCATACCTACGAAAACGGTACCTGCACCGTCTGCGGCGTGATCGGCGGCTACTGTGGTGAGGAAGGCAATGAGCAGAATGTCATTTGGACTTACGCGAACGGAACGCTGACCATCAGCGGTACCGGTGCTATAGCGGATCAGCGCGATAATTACGATAACCGTCCCTGGGAAGAATATGTAGACCAGATCACCACAATCGTGGTGAACGACGGCATCACCTCTATTGGTGAGGCTGCATTTTGGCGTTTCCAGAAACTCACCACTGCAAAGCTGCCCGACAGCCTTACGACCATATCGCAGCAAGCATTCTATGGATGCACGGCGCTGAAAACAGTGAACTTCCCGGCTAACTTAAAAACCATCGAAGGCTGGGCATTCCTTGGGTGCGCGTTGGAGAGCGTCACCCTGCCCGAGGGACTTACAACCATCGGTTATCGGGCGTTTAGCGAATGCAAAAATCTCACATCGGTGACGGTTCCTGCGTCCGTGACCACCATAGATGAGGGTGCTTTTGGGTATAGCCCGGCAAAGATCACCGTGGCTGAGGATAACCTCAACTATTCCTCTGATGAACACGGCGTGCTGTTTGACAAGGATAAAACCACCTTGATTTACTGCCGTCCGAACATAGAAGTAGAGACTTACACCATCCCCTCCACCGTGACCGAGATTTGCAAAGAAGCATTCTACGGCTGCAAGAATCTTGCTACTATCACCATCCCCGACGGTGTGCAGAAGATTGGAAGTTCGGCGTTCGGCGGCTGCAAGGCGCTGACCACCATCACCATCCCCGCGGGCGTGACAACCATTGAAGCCAACACATTCTATGACTGCACCGCATTGACCGCGGTGACCATCCCTGCGGGTGTGACGACCATTGATATGTGGGCATTCTCTGGCTGTACAGCGCTGACCACCGTTACCATCCCCGCCAGCGTGACCAGTATTGCATATAACGCGTTTTCGAACTGCAGCGCGTTGACCACCGTGAATGTGCCCTGCACTTGGGACGGCAGCCTGTACACCTTTGACGAGGGTGTGACCGTGAACAAGGTGCAT
Source organism: uncultured Clostridia bacterium (assembly GCA_937916395.1). GTDB lineage: Bacteria > Bacillota > Clostridia > Oscillospirales > Acutalibacteraceae > DTU089. Next base: position 1,563 of record CALFTN010000061.1, read on the forward strand.
AACTGGACGAACGGCACTTGTACCGTCTGCGGCGAACCCTGTGACCACAAAGACAGCACCTACACCGACAACGGCAACGGCACGCACGATAAGGTCTGCGGCGAGTGCGGTTATGTGGAAGTGGATAATGAAGACCACAGCTTTGACGAATCAGAGTATTGTGAATTTTGTGAATATCAATGCCCTCACCCCAATTATACCAATGGTAGGTGTGACGTTTGTGCGTGTTATTGCCCACACACAAATACAGAACCTGTTTATAATTCATATGAAGATAAAACAAATCAGCATTATAAACACTATGAATGTTGCGGTGTAGACGAGCTTGCAGGCTATCACAATGATGAAAACGGCGACACTAAATGCGACCAGTGTAAAGTACAGTTAGTAGTAAAAGTATATCTTGTGCCTGCTACAACTATGGGTATTCGTAATGGCGATAATTATTTTGCCAGCTTAGAAAATGCAATAGAAACAGCTAATGAGATTCTTGACGGTGGAGATTTAATTTTGTTATCTGACGCAGTAATCAATTCAGAAAAAGCGTTAACTATTGATAAAAATAAGCTTGACACTAATGGTAAAAAGTTAACAGTTAATGGTACACTTGTTCTCCCTGATAGTGAATATACAGGTGCTACTATTCCAACCGGTGTTGTTGGTAGCGGTACTGTAAAGATTGGTGAAAATTTCTTTAAATTAGCCGATAACGGAAAATGGTGTTGTGCTGAAGAAAGTCAACACACAAGTAGTGTTCAGACTTGTGCGGGTTACTTGTGTGAACTCTGCGGTAATTACTATGGCGAAGCTAATGATAATCACGATATAGTAATCGACAAAGCAGAAGAAGCAACCTGTACCAAAACAGGTCTCACAGAAGGCTCACATTGTACTCGTTGTGATGCTATGACAATCATTCAGGAAGAAGTTCCTGCACTTAATCATAAAGACACACTCGTTCAGGTTGAAGCAAAGGCAAAGACTTGTACAACAGTTGGTTGGGAAGCATACGAATACTGCACAGCTTGTGACTATACAACAAAAGTAGAAATCCCTGCTTCACACGAAATCGTGGAAGTTAATGCAAAAGCACCAACTTGCGAAGCTATCGGTTGGAATGCTTACGAACATTGCACAGAGTGTGATTACACAACATACAAAGAAAAAGCAAAGTTAGGTCACGATAAAGTATCACATTCTGCAAAATCTGCAACTTGTGAAGCTATTGGCTGGTATGCTTACGATACTTGCTCAAGATGTGATTACACAACATATAAAGAAATCGCAAAATTAGGTCACGATATAGTAATCGATAAAGCAGTAGAAGCAACCTGTACAAAAACAGGTCTTACAGAAGGCTCACATTGTACTCGTTGTAACGACAAAACAGTTAAGCAAAATGTAATTCCTACAAAAGCTCATACAGAAGTAACTGTAACCGGCAAGGCGGCAACTTGTACAGAAATAGGACTTACAGATGGTAAAAAATGTTCTGTATGTGGTGTGACAACAGTAGCACAGCAAACAATTGCTAAAAAAGGTCATACGGAAGTAACTGTAACCGGCAAAGCAGCAACTTGTACTGCTACTGGTCTTACAGATGGTAAAAAATGCTCAGTTTGTGGTACAGTGACAAAAGCACAAGAAATAATTAAAGCAACAGGTCACACAACAAGTGTAATAAACAAAAAAGATGCGACTTGTACAGTGGATGGTTACACAGGTGACACATATTGCTCAGTATGTAAAACTACAACTGTAAAAGGTACAGTAGTCAAAGCAACAGGTCATAAAGAAGTAGTAATCCCAGAAGTAGCACCAACATATACAACAGTTGGTAAAACAGAGGGTAAAAAGTGTTCTGTTTGTGGCACAATTACAGTAGCACAAAAAGATGTTGCAAAGCTTACTCTTGCAGTACCAACAGTTACAATAAAAAATACAGCTAAAGGTATAAATGTAAGCTGGAACAAAGTTAATGGTGCAGAAAGCTATATTGTTTACAGAAGAACATATAATGAAAAAACTAAAAAATGGTCTTCATGGTCAAGACTTAAAACAGGAGTAACCGCAACAAGCTATACTGATACAACAGTAAAACTTGGCACTAAATATCGTTACACAGTTAAGTCTGTAAATGGTGATGTTGCAAGTAAATATATATCAACATCAACATTAAAGTATAACGTAGCTCCAACAGTAAAAGTTGCAAATGCAAGTAATGGTGTAAAGGTAAGCTGGTCAACTGTTGCCAATGCAACTGGTTACACAGTTTATTCTTCAACATACAACACAAAAACTAAAAAGTGGAGTGGTTGGAAAAATCGTGGTACTGCTAAGGCAACAGCAACAAGCTGGGTAGATAAGAATGCAACAAAGTCAGGCGCATATTACAAATACACAGTAAGAGCATGTAATGGTAAAGATATAAAGAGTAGTTACAATAAGGATGGTGTAAAAACACTCTTCCTTGCTACTCCGACTGTAAAAATTGCAAATAATGCAAAAGGTGTTAAAGTTACATGGAATAAGATTACAGGCTCAAAAGGTTATATTATCTATCGTTCAGAGATAAATAATGGTAAATGGTCAAATTGGAAGAATATGGGTACTGTGAAAAACACAATTCTTTCATGGGTTGATAAGAATGCACAGTCAGGCACAACATACCGCTACACAGTTCGTGCAGTTAATGGCAATTACAAGAGTGCCTATAAAGCTTCAGGCTCACTTATATTCTTATCACAACCAACTGTAAAGGTTGCAAATGCTTCTAATGGAATTAAAGTAAGTTGGAACAAAGTAGATGGTGTAACAGGATATACAGTTTATTCTTCAACCTATGATGCAAAGACTAAAAAGTGGTCTTCATGGAAAAACAGAGGAACTGCTAAAGCAAACAAAACATCATGGGTAGATAAAAATGTAAAAAGCGGTGTAAAATACAAGTACACAGTAAGAGCTGTAAATGGTAAAACAAAGAGTACTTATGTTTCATCAAGTGCGCTTCTCTATCTTGCACAACCAACAGTTACTGTAAAAGCAACTTCAAATGGTATAAATGTTAGTTGGACTCAATGTGCTGGCTCTAATGGCTACACAGTTTACCGTTCAGAATTAGTAAATGGTGAATGGTCAAACTGGACTAATATGGGCACTGCAAAGTCAAACAAAAAGTCTTGGACTGATAAGAAAGCAAAGAAAGGTGTAACATATAAATACACAGTTCGTGCTGTAAACGGTAAAGTTAAAAGCTCATATAAATCAAGTAGTTCAATTACAAAATAATTATTAAAAATTAAACCAATCTGCCAGTTCAAAATGAATTGGCAGATTGGTTTTTAGGTGTAAAAATTTTTAATGCATAAAACAAAGAAAAAGAGCAGAAAAATCTGCTCCTGAAATTTAAAAAATATAAGTTTTAAAAACTGAAATAAAAAGGTTGTTGCTTATTACAAGCAACAACCTAATTAATTACATTGAAAGTGTAGGGTCTTCTGACAAAAACTGGTCAAAGAATTCTGATATAATTTGCTGACCATTGAGAATGTAGTCAATTATAATATCTTTCTCAACATCAATACCAACTTCATCAATACATTCGTTTATCATATCAGCAGTAACAACAGGAATTTCTAATTCATTGAAAAGTTCACTTGCTTTTGGAACATCTCTTAATAAATCAAGGAAGAAATCAATAAGTTTGTCATTTTCTCTGTTGGTTGATTTAGGATAACCTCTTGCAATAAGGGCAATATTGTTATCATAGTTAGGTGCAAGAGAAATGATTTTACCAGAATTAACATCTCTGAGGACACCATAGTTTTTTGTGTGTCGGTCAACATTAGAACAGAGAGTATCAAGATAAATCATTCTAAGATAATCAGCTGCAACATCTTTTGAAATACTATAGAATTTTTCAAAGTTTACATCGTAGAATTCATTATCTCCAACTAACGATTCGGCAACTTCAAAATTAAATTGATTGCCATTAGTAAAATCAAGAGTACGAACATAATTGTCGTGCAACTCATATTTTGCCACAGGGAAACCTAATTTTTCTGCTAACTTAGCTATAAAAAGTTCTGAAAAATATTCTAACTGATTACCAGTTTTATATAACCACCATTTGTTATCAATAAGTCGCCAGCATTTTTCAAAACTACCAATGTTGGTAAGTTCAGGCGTTCTTGAAACAGGTTGATTAAAACTTTCAAAGTCACCGCAAAGAGCTAAATTATCAAAAAAGTTTTCTTTAAATCTTACATTTTCCCAAGTTAAATTTGAGTCGGTTTCTTTAAACCAATAATTATCTGTAATGGTGACAGCATTAACTGCTAAAACAGTATTTGCATCGTCTTTATTAGAAAGTCGTAGAGCTTTCTTTAAAAGTCTTGAATTAGTGCGGTGGGAATCAATTGCTCTGCTTTCAAGCCAAGCAGTAAAGTCAAGAGAGCGCAAGAAGAATAAGGGTGCTAATTCTTTATTAACACTCTTCACTATTCCATTTTCAACTTCCACTACAGGAATATCAGCTGACATTATCTGTCCAGAAATTTCAAGCATCTTTCTCGCCTCTTTCTAACTTTTTTATTAGTATAACATAAAAATACGAATTCTTCAAGTTAGGGGGATGAATTACTGAATGTCTTTAGTAGCTATGATATAATGAAAAGCGATTAAAAACACAAGGTTTTTAATCGCTTTTTGGTCGAGATGACGGGATTTGAACCCACAGCCTTTGCGTCCCGAAAAACGAATATGATTTTTTGATTATCTCAAACACAACATATAGTACTGTTTATTTCGGTTGTATATACAAAACCACAACCCAAAATTCAATATTCGGTTTTAATTGTGGTGTAATTTGTGGTCAGAATCTTAAATGATTTTTCTAAGTTTGGCTAATTGAAATTTTAACTATAGCATAAATCCAAAGTTACTAAAAAAGTAGTAGCTATAGGTGAAAAAATTTTAACGCATAAAACAAAGAAAAGGAACAGGAAATCTGCTCCTAAAATTTTGTAATGTTGTTTCATAAAATCCAAAATTCATCTGTTCGACAAATTGGAATTTGTAGATTAGTGGTTTTAATCTATTTTCTCAATCTTAAACACATTTATGGTATCTACATCGGGGCAACAGAAAACATTATTCTTTAACTCTCCGCCATAGCGTAAGATATCAATCATAGGAAAAAGAACGTGTGCAGCCATTGGACACAGTTTTCCTCTCTCTGTGTCAAAATCAAAAGTATCTCCAACTTTGTGTCCTCTATGGCAAGGACAAGTTCCTTTTTGTTCTACCAAGGTGATTTTAATCTTCATAATTTACCCTCGCTTATGTATTGTTCAATATCAACACCGTAAAATTTTTCTTTTTTATCAAGATTATCTATAATAATGTTTCTTACCGTTTCCATTGCGTGTTTGGTAGCATCATACAGAGATTCACCATTCAGAACATCGCTCACGAGAACTGCAGAAAAGATATCGCCCGTTCCGGGAAAGCGAACATCAATCAGTTCAAATCCGATTTTGAAATTTTCATTCTTCGTATGGTCATATCCTATAACGCAGTTTTCACCATCTATGGAGGCGCTTGTGATGACAACCGATTTACTGCCAAGGTGACGTACTCGTTCAATCAATTTTTCAGCTTCACCATGACTTAAAGTATCTCCGTTATAAAAATGGTTTGTTAGGAAGCATGCTTCGGTAAAGTTAGGAATCAAAATATCGGCGTATGAGCTGAGTTTTCTCATGATTGCCACGTTATTATCCGTCATCCCATTATATAGCTTTCCTTCGTCACCCATAATCGGATCGACAACAACCAACAACTTGTCGGTGTATTGATTATTGATTAGGCACTCTACAATGTCAATTTGTTTAGGGTTTACCATAAATCCCGTGGCAATGCAATCAAATTTAAATCCAAGATCATGCCAAATATCGACGGTCTTTTCCATATAATCGGTGGTATCGAGGATATCAAACTTACCGAAATCAAGTGTATTGGACACCAAAGCGGTTGGCAAGGAAGCCACGTCGATCCCTTTGGCTGAAAGGATCGGTATCATAGCCGACAAAGCAATTTTACCCACACCAGGCATATCGTTTACGCAACAAATTTTTTTCATAACCAATTCTCCGTTTTACTATAGTTAATCTATCGATTTCTATCGACAAATTCAAGTTTGTCGAGATGATTGTAACACAAAAATATATGTTTAACAACCCTGGCTTAACCAAAAAATATGAGAATAGAGTGTTTTATAGGATTTAAGATATAATAAAAGCAGTTGAAAATACATGATTTTCAACTGCTTTTTGGTCGAGATGACGGGATTTGAACCCACAGCCTTTGCGTCCCGAACGCAACGCTCTACCAAATTGAGCCACATCTCGATATTAAATTTTTTGGTTTCAAAAATAATTCTCTGTGTGGGCAAATTTGTGGTCAAAGCCATTTTTTTGCCTTTTTAGAAAATTTTAAAAGTGCCTTAAAGCAAGGTGTATCAACGGGTTTGACGATTTTAGTTTGAATACTCGAACCCTTGGAACCGTATACCCGAACCGCGCGCTCTATCAAACTGAGCCACACCCCGATAGACAATATAAATTATTTTTTAAGCAATAGGATTATACATTATCTGCTTTTCAAAATCAAGTGTTTTGAAATCTTTTTTACAAAAAGAAATTAATAGTAAAATAAAAAAACTTGTGATATAATTATAATAGTTAGTATTAAAAAATATCGATTTGTGGTTGAGAATAATAAAAAACTCCCCACTCAACCACTGGTTTGTAGACTTTTTATCTTTGTCATCTTACAATAAAGGTGAAAGGAGGGCACAGAATGGACCAGATTAAAATTGGCAAATTCATAAAAGAGTGCCGAAATAAAAATAATCTGACACAAATGCAATTAGCAGAAAAGTTGGGTATTACTGACAGAGCAATTTCTAAATGGGAAAATGGCAGGGCAATGCCAGATTCTGCAATAATGCTCGACTTGTGTAAGGAGTTAAAAATCACAGTTAACGATTTATTATCAGGGGAGGTTGTAAGTGTGAATAACTACAATGAAAATTCAGAAAAAATCATACTCGAAATGGTAAAACAAAAAGAAGAAAGTGACAAAAGACTTTTAATGCTTGAATGGGTTATTGCGATTCTTTCGTGTATTATTTTGTTTGTGCCAATATTTATAGCTGCGTTGTTACCAATGGAAGATTGGCACAGATTGGTCCTTATATTCTCAGGCTTTATTCCTGGAGTTATTGGTTTGTGTTTTGCTATGAAAATTGAACAGGTTGCAGGTTATTATAAATGTAAAGTGTGTGGTCATTGTTATGTGCCAACATATAAGGCGGTAAATATGGCTATGCATTTTGGCAGAACGCGTTATATGCAATGCCCTGAATGTCACAAAAGAAGCTGGCAGAAGAAGGTTGTTAGTAAAGATTAATTTATTGTATTACCTTGTGAGGTGAAACGAATGAAAATTGAAAAAATTATAATAGGTGAAAATACAAAATATCCTTTGAATGGATTATTGACATTGCCGGAAAATATAACCGAGCCAGTACCTGCAGTTGTGTTTGTTCATGGTTCGGGTTCAAGCAATATGGATGAAAAAGTTGGTCAATTAACGCCTTTCAAAGATTTAGCAGAAGGTCTTGCAAATAAAGGGATTGCATCCATCAGATACGACAAAAGAAGTTTTGCTCACGGCTTGAAAATGGTGAGAGATAAAAGCACGATAATAACCGTAAAAGAAGAAACCATAGACGATGCTATTCTTGCTACAGAACTTTTAAAGAAAGATTCAAGAATCGATTCTCATAATATATTCATTATAGGTCATAGTATGGGTGGAATGTTAGCGCCACGTATTGATTCTGAGGGTGGTAAATACAAAGGGCTTATCATTATGGCTGGAACTCCACGCAAATTAGAAGACGTTATGTTAGAACAAAACAAAGCCGTTCTTTGCTCTACTAAAGGCTTGGTGAATTGGATTGTGAGAAAACAAGTAGCAAAATTATCGGGTTTGTTTTCAGGGTTATATGAACTTTCAGACGAAGAGGCAAAGAAAAAGAAAGTTATGGGTGGTACTACTCTCTACTATTTTAAAGAAATGGGAGAGCACTCTGTTGCTGATTACCTTGCGACAACAAAAAAACCAATGCTTATTGTACAGGGCGAAAAAGATTTTCAAGTTTCGGTAGAAAAAGATTTTAACGAATACAAAAGACTTTTAAACGATAAAACTAACGTAGAATTCCGTTTATATGAAAATCTTAATCACGCTTTTGTGAATTACTTATATAGTGATATTTTGAAAGCTAAGCAGGAGTATAATACTGAAAGGCATATAGGTGAAGAAGTTGTTTCTAATATTGCAGATTGGATTGTGAAGAATGTATAAATAAAACCCGGTATCACCATCGATACCGGGTTTTATTTATCTTGCTAATTTTAGCCACACTGCCATATCTGCTTCGCCACGGTTAGCAAAGGTATAATACGGCACAAGCATTAAGCGTATAGGTGTTTTTTCATTTTTTAATGGTCTGTAAAGGCCATCAAAGCTTTCATGAACGAATGCATCTACTTCCATAATATTTGCTTTGAAGAATTCAACATATTTAATGGTTGCATTAAGGTTTTTAGAGAGTGAAATCTGAGAGATTTTATAATCTGTATCAATATCCTCAAGGCAATAAATGAATGGGCCGTAAGAAACAGCAACTCGTCCGAAGTTCTGGTCAATTAAAGGATTTGCTTCATTTAAAACAGCTTTCATTTCTAAATCAAGCTCAACAGTAAGTTTTTTGCCCTCACATTTAATATAAACAAATCCGTCAACAGGTTTCGGTTTAATAGCGGTTTTATCTGCTTTTATTGTGTATTTCTGACACCAGCCAGGAATTCTTAAAGCGATTTGTTTACCCTCGCATTTACCAGAAATGGTAATTTTTATTTTGCCGTTCAATGGGTAATCAGTCGTTTGCTTGATTTTAATTCCGTCGAAAGCTGCAGATGATTTTGCATAATGGTGAATATAAATTGTATTTTCATCAGTTGTATAAAGAAAATCACCAAATGATTCAATAAATCTTGTGAAGTTTGGTGGACAACATGAACAATCGAAAATAGCTTGTCTTTCGGTAGCAGGGTAATTCTGATTTTCCATTCTGTATTTGTGGGTAAGTCTGCGTTCTTTTAAGTTTATTTCAAGTGGGTTTGTGTAGAAAAATTCTCTGCCACTTATAGAGCAAGAAGCAAAAATATTGTTATAAATTGCTCTTTCTGCAACATCATCATAAATTGAGTTTATATCAATTAAATTCATTCTTTTTGCAAGTAAAGCAAGACCTATACCAGCACAGCTTTCAGAGTAAGCAAATTGATTTGGTAAATCGTATTCTTCAGTAAAGCATTCGCCCAAGATACCTGAGCCTACACCACCTGTAATATACATCTTTTTAGTTGCAATGTCTTTAAAAAGTGCTGTACAAGCAGTTTTTAATTCAGCGTCTTCGTCAATTCTTGCAAGGTCAGCCATAGCACAGTAAAGATATTCAGCTCTTACAGCGTGACCTACAGCCTCTCTCATATTTCTTACAGGCTCGTGGCTTTGCTCGTATTTAAAGTCTGTGTGGTTATAAATTGGTCTGTCTTTTTCGTTGTTACCCCTTAAATTAATGAAGTAACGTGCAAGCTTTAAATATTCTAATTTTTCTGTGTATTCCCATAATTTTATTAAAGCAAGTTCAATTTCTTCGTGACCAGGTGTGGCAAAAGCAGCTTCATATTTGTCCATAAATACATCTTTAATATGAAGCACATATTTTTCCATACATCTTAAAAATTTGGATTTACCTGTTGCCTTGTGGTAGGCAATGGCAGCTTCAATTAAATGACCTGCACAATAAAGCTCATGTGCATCACGATTTGTAAAACGCCTTGTAGGGTCACAAACTGTGTGGTAAATATTGAAGTAACCATCTAAAAATTGATTGTCATGAATCCAGTCTACTATTATATCAATAACTTCTTCTAAATTTTCATCTGGTGCATTAATAAGTGAATAAGCTACACCTTCAATCCATTTTGCTATGTCAGAATCCCAGAAGATGTGTGGTTTTTTTTCGTCACCAGGTTTCCAGTCACATGCAAATGCAGTAACTCTGCCTGAATCATAGAATTGCTTATATATTACAGGCATGGTAACATCCCTGTTTGTGTTTTGTTTAGCTTCCCAAAATCCACCAAAATCAATATTTTCAAAGGATATTTGCTTCATGTTGTCACCCCACAGATTAAATATGAATACATTATAATATATTTTTGTTGTTATAGCAAGAAATGTAAGAAATTTCAAGAAAAATTACACAAACTTTTTTGACAAATGGCAAAAAACACTACTTGTTAGTAGGAGAAGATGGACGAGTTGATGTACTTTCATTGTGGAAGTTGCACAAAAACAATAGACTTTGTTTGGTGGTTTTATTCAAAGGGGTAACAAAGTGTCTTTTTTCGCGAAAATACGTCATTTTCGTCAAAGTGCACAAACGAGATATAATTTAGTTGTGCAAAATAACTTGACATTTGTGAAAAATATGCTATAATCAACTCGTAAATTAAACAAAGGAGTTAAACACAATGATGAACTTAAACGACATTAAAAACCAGCTTTTAGTAGAAATCGAAAATGAAAAAGGTTTTTCTTTCAGAAAGCTTGCAAAAATCATTGAGTTAAACGCTGTTCTCAACAACCTTCAATAATTTTTATACTAAGGTTGTTAGAGCAACTCTAACCCACCCATAACACTCTTTTCCCCTTTAGAGTGTTTACATATATTCATATTTATTTAATTAAAAGCCAAAACACACGCACTTGGGCAATAGCCTGGGTGCGTGGCTTTTTTATGTGAAAACACTTTTAAATTTGTTAAGTTTGTGGTAAAATATTAAAGATATTTATTTATAGGTGATTCGTTATGGATTTTGAAGTAGCAAAAAAGAGGGTAGAAGAGTTAACAGCTATTCTCAACGATTGTATTGAAAAATATTATATGGGTAACGAAAGTGACGTTTCTGACTACGATTACGATATGATGATGCGTGAGCTTTCAAAACTTGAAAATGAATTTCCTGAGCTTTTGATGCAGAATTCACCAACTCATAGAGTAGGTGGCAGAAGTGATGAGAATTTATTTAAGAGTGTTACTCATTTGGTACCAATGGAAAGCTTGCAGGATGCATTCTCAGATGAAGAGCTTTTTGATTTTGAAAAGCGTGTTACAGATGTTTTCCCTGAGGCGGAATACACAGTTGAGCCAAAAATTGATGGTCTTTCTTGCTCTTTGGAATATCGTGATGGCGTTTTAGTCAGAGCTTCTACACGTGGAGATGGTCTTGTTGGTGAGGATGTCACTGCAAATGTAAAAACAATACGTTCAGTGCCACTCACGTTAAAAGAAAAAGTTCCATTTATTGAAGTCCGTGGCGAGGTGTATATGTCGCACAAGTCTTTTGAGGAATTAGTTGAAAAGCAAGAACTAAACGATGAAAAGCCTTTTAAAAATCCAAGAAATGCTGCATCTGGTTCATTAAGGCAAAAGGATGCAAAAGTTACTGCTTCAAGAAAGCTAGATATTTTCATTTTTAATATTCAACAAATTGAAGGTGGCAGAGAGGTAAAAACTCATTATGACTCACTCGAATATTTAAAAGAATTAGGCTTCAGCGTTGTTCCTGATTTTGCACTTTGTAAAAATGTAACTGAATGTATTGAAAAAATCAAAGATATTGGTGATAATCGTGGTAACTTGCCGTTTGATATTGATGGTGCTGTTATAAAGGTTAATGATTTTAGCGAAAGAAAGACCTTGGGTAGCACTGCTAAATATCCTAAGTGGGCAGTTGCTTTTAAATATCCACCAGAAGAAAAAGAAACAAAGCTTCTGTGGGTTGATGTTCAGGTTGGCAGAACTGGTGTTTTAACACCAACTGCAGTTTTTGAGCCAATTACTCTTGCAGGAACTACCGTAGGTAGAGCAACTCTTCATAACTCAGATTTTATTAAAGAGAAGCAAATTGCAATAGGTGATACTATCGTTGTAAGAAAAGCAGGCGATATTATTCCGGAGGTTGTTACAGTATCAAAGCATAACAATATCAATCAGGAATATACTTTACCTTCAACTTGTCCGGCTTGTCAGAGTAAGGTTGTTCGTGAAGAGGGAGAGGCTGCTGTTCGTTGCCTCAACCCAGATTGCCCTGCACAGCTTCTCAGAAAATTGATTCACTTCTGTTCAAGAGATGCAATGGATATTGAAGGTCTTGGCGATGCTGTTTTAGAAGTTCTTGTAAATGAGAAGCTCATAGAGAAGGCTTCTGATATTTATCATTTGCAGGCTCAGGATATTGCATCATTAGAGCGAATGGGCGAAAAAAGTGCTCAGAATCTTTTAACTGCTATTGAAAATTCTAAAAAGAATGATTTATACAGAGTGATATTTGCACTGGGTATTCGTCACATAGGTCAGAAAGCAGCTAAGCTTTTAAGTAAACGCTTTGGTAATATGGAAAATCTTCTTAATGCAACTCTCGAAGATGTAGTTTCAATAGATGGTTTTGGTGATGTAATGGCAAAAGCCTTTACAGACACAATTTCTCTACCACAAACACGTGAGCTTATAGAAGAGCTTAAATCAGTAGGCGTTAATATGGAAAATCTCTCTAAAACCGAAGATTTACGTTTTGCTGGTCAGACCTTCGTTTTAACCGGTACGCTTTCTCAGTTTACAAGAACTGAAGCAAGTGAAATAATTGAAAAATTCGGTGGTAAAACATCTGGCTCTGTATCAAAAAAAACAAGTATAGTTTTAGCTGGCGAAGATGCTGGTAGCAAGCTCAGAAAAGCGAATGAATTGGGTGTAAGAGTTATTAGTGAAGATGAGTTTAGTGAGATGATTAGGGACTAGGAATTAGGAACTAGGAATTAGGAACTAGGAACTAGGAAATAGGAAATAGGAAATAGGAAGTAGGGGGATTTTGTTGAATCCTATGGGTGATGTTATGAACCAAAATGAATATTGGAACTCAGTAGCGGAAGAAAAGAAATTTACAACTATTTTAGATGTTCCAATGTTTTCAAAATATGTTTCAAAGAATAGTAAAATCCTTGATGTCGGTTGTGGTTATGGCAGAATTATTAATGAACTTTTTGAGAATGGTTTTAATAACCTAACAGGCGTTGATACCGCTGAGAATATGATTAAAAGGGGAAAACGGGAATTTCCGCATTTAAATTTAATTGCTAATCCTGATGGAAAAATTCCTTTCCCTGATAACAGTTTTGATGCTGTAGTATTATTCGGTATTCTTACTTGTATTCCTGGTGACGAATTACAACAAGATTTTTTGAAAGAGGTTGAAAGAGTGCTGAAACCTCAAGGAATAATTTACGTTAATGATTTTCTCTTGAATAAGGGCTTTAAAAATTGGTTGGAATATAAAAGAGCGGAGAAAGAAACCGGCATATATGGTGTGTTTAAAACACACGATGGAGTTACTGTAAGACAGCATAAAGAAAGTTATATTTTAGAACTTCTTTCAAACTTCAAAAAACTCGAATATAAAAAGAGCGTTATACCAACTATGAATGGTGGTAAGTCGAATTCGTTTGAATTTATTGGCATTTTAGAGAATTAAAATGCAGGTTGACAATATAATTTATTTGTAGTATATTATAAATGAACAAGGAACTATCCGATAAACGGCTAGTCCTGCAATGGATTAAAAGAAATTAACCGCTTAGTTTGCAGACAGGGCGGTTATTTCTTTTTTATTATATCAATAACAAGTGCAATTATAGAAAGGTGAAACAATATCTTTCAAATGGATTGCCGAAAATGAATTTATTGAGTTTGTTAACTCAGATAATATGATAGATACTCAAAAAAGACGTTACACTAATTTGTTTAAAGAAAAAGGGTATTTGAGATAATGAGCAAAAAATAATTGTTTTTGAATAAATAATGCACAAACTAAACATGAGAACTCTCGCATTTTAGTATGCGAGAGTTCTCATGTTTAGTTAATAAAATAATACTTTATAGCATATTTAAAATGATTTCTGGGATAATTGTGTTTTTTACTAATCTACGATATGATTTGTTTTCTACATCTCTTCCAGATAATAAACTTTTATCTTTTATTGTATTATCTGAAATACTAAAGAGAGCGACTATAGGAATATTAATTAGTTTTGCGGCTCTAAATGCGGCAGCACATTCCATTTCGATAACATTACATCCTAATTCCATTATTTTTTCTAAGTGCATATATTGAGCAAAAATTGTATCTGTACTAAAATTCTTTTCTTTATGAAAATTGAATTTATACTTAGATTGCAATTCCTTAGAACAATTTATAGCTTGTGATAATAAGTCAATATCAGGAAAGACTTCTTCTCCCAAAACATCGTTACTGAAATTTTTTGATGCAATATATCTACTTGCTCCATCACCTGTAATTGAACAATTTGGAATGACAAGATCTCCTATATCAAATTTTTCATTTAAGCCACCAGCAGATCCAATGAATATTATTTTTTTGCATTCTGTCATACCTAAAGCTAAAACTGCATCCATCAATAATGTTGCAGAAAAACCAGTTTTTATATATGTAAAACTTTTTTTGTTTATTTCAACATCCCAAACTTTGTAAGATGAAAATAGGGTGTTGTTTGAACTGATAAGTTTCGTTTTACGGGCTTTAATAAAATAAGATAATTCCCATGAAGGTGCAATAACTACAGTTTCTTTGATTTGAGAGGTTTTTACGCCCAAAACATTCTCAAAAATAAATTCTTTTTGAGAACCATATGATTCAATACCGGCAATAAGGTCGTTGTAATTCATGTTAAATTCCTTCTGATTATAGAATTTTAAGTGTAGTAATAACTACTATTTATGTGTTTTAAATTTTATCTTCCCTCTTCAAACTTTACATTAGATGGATATTTGCTTTCATTTATTTCTGATTTCATTTTAGCTACTTGCTCTATATCAATGTCATAAATATTAGCAATAGCTAAAGCATAATAAATTACATCCCATAATTCTTCATCTATTGTGCCATTAATATCGGTGTTGCTTTGCACTTTCAAATCTTTTCTCATTGCACGAGAAAGTTCCCCGACTTCTTCAGATAATTTAAAAAAATAATCCTTTAAAAGTTCGGGATGATAGTCTTTCTGTTTAATGTAAGTTTGTAAATATTTAATAGTGGTTTTTCCATCCATAAATTTAATTCCTCGTGAACTTAATGTAGTATGCTGCTATCCATATTGAATTTTGTAAAGCGAAACTAAAGCACTTCTCTTAAATACAACCCAGCCGTTTTCTTGAACGGAGCAGATTGTTTGTTTTTGCAAAGCTTTAAAATTTCTTTACATTCATCTTTACTCTCGTTTGAAAAATACATTGTGGTAAAATCGCAATTGAGATTTATTTTGTCACAGATATAAAGTGGAACGGAATTGTGTAAAACTGAATACACTTTATTGTGACATAAAACATTAAACTCGATATTTTTTCTGTCGGTTATTTTTCGTTTGCCGTTACAATTGCCACAACCGTCTTTTTGCTTTAATGGACAGCTTCTGAAAAACATAAGTGGTAAATTGCCGTAACAGAAAGCTCCGATTTTGGCGTCAGAGCTAATGTTATCAATAGCTTTGGCTGATAATTCTACTGACAAGGTTAAATCCTTTACACCAATGTGTTCGTAGAATTCTATTGCCTCAGAGTTTGCAATGTTAAGTGTATGGCCACCAAAAGCATTGAGGTTTGCACTTTTTATGATTTCTATGCCACCAATATTGCCACTAATAGCATTTTTGAAGCCGAAAGATTTTAATTCTTGTAAGTTACTTAAAATCTTTTCTTCATAAAACGGATAAATCAAGTCTGGTAATTCAATTATAACCTTCTCTTTTATTTCTTTTAAATCTTCCTTGTGACTAAAAACTTCTTTAATAGGGAAAATCAAATATTCACAAATGTTAAATTCATTTGAATATTGATTGAACTCAGAAAACCTTGCTCTTAAAGTGGGGGTTTTCTTTTTGTTGCTTTCTTTAAATTTTGGTGAAACGTCAAAAATTTCTCGATTTGTACGATTTAATTCTAAATCCAACTTCTCAACACATTCGCGTCTTAACGCGTTAATTGTGGAAAGAGAAAGTGTTAAATTTTCTGGATTGTTAAATTGTAAATCATTTAAAAAGTAAGGTGTACCACCGAGCTTTTTAAGATTTTTTTCTGCCATTTCAAAAGAAAGCACACTTTTAATAGGCTCTTCTCCACCATCTGTTGTAGCTGTTAGTGTTATGTCTCTCACTGTACACTGTAAAACTGTGCTTTCTTTTGTAACAGTGAAACTCATATCAACAGGTGTAACAGGAGTGTCAGCTTTATATAACGCCTGAAGCTCTTTAAAAACATCATTTGTAGCAGAAACAACATCATCTTTACTTCTGTAGCCGAACATATCGCTGTTTCTTTTATCCATCAAATAGCCGTCAGTAAAACCACTTCTTGAAAATACTGCTTTTAATAAATTCTTATCATATTCTTTATTGCTCAAAGCATTTTTACAAGCTGTAACGGCTGATGCCACATATTCAGGACGTTTCATTCTGCCTTCGATTTTTAAAGATGTAACGCCTATAGTTTCTAATTCTTTAAGATGGTCAATGTAAGACATATCTTTTAAAGAAAGTGCAAAATTTTTGTTATCTACTTTCCAGTCTAATCTGCAAGGCTGAGCACAAAGCCCGCGGTTACCACTTCTTTCACCTAAAAAGGCAGAAATATAACAGTTACCAGAAACGGACATACAATGAGCTCCGTGAACGAAAACTTCCGTTTCGAGAGTAGTGCTTTTTACTATTTTTTCTATTTCTCTGAATGAAAGCTCACGAGCGAGCACTACTCTTGTAAAGCCTAACTTTTCTAACACCTTTACACCACTTACGTTGTGAATTGCCATCTGGGTTGAAGCGTGTAAGGGGAGTGAAGGACAGATTTTTTTAACAGCTTTAACAGTTGCAAAATCCTGAACAATTACTGCATCTGCCTGAGACTCAGCAATTTCTTTTATAGTTTCATAAAGCTCTTGTAATTCTTTATCAAAGACTATTGTATTTAAAGTAACGTAAACTTTAACGTTATATGAGTGACAATATTTAACTGCTTCGTTTAAATTGAAACTGTCAAAATTATCTGCATTACGTCTTGCGTTAAAATTCTTTGTACCAAGGTAAACTGCATTTGCACCACTTCTTACTGCTGCTAGTAATTGCTCCTCGGAGCCTACTGGTGCCAAAATTTCTGCGTTATTCATTTTCTTTTCTCACTCTTAAAATGTCACCACATTTAACTTCTATGTCACCACAAGAAATGTAGAGTATTTGCTGTGGATGACAAGCAGTTTCTAATTCCTCTCCGTCTTCTGTTTCTATTGCCTCTACTATGAATGAAGTGCCTAATGAAAGTGGGGTAACAAGCTCTAATTGGTCACCCTTTTTAAAGAAGTTACGTTGTTCAATTAAAACCTTACCATTCTTTGAATCTTCTAATGCAACACCAGCAAAGGTGCAGTCCTGATGATAAAGACCGTCGTTAAAATGGTTGTGCACTAAGTTGCCATAGTAAAAGCCTGAGTTGTATGGTCTGTGGCTTACTGCTTCTAATTCTCTTTCAATAAGCTCCATAGGTGCGCTTTTATCAATGGCACGTCTGTAAGCATTTACTACGTGAGCAACGTAATACTCAGTTTTCATTCTGCCTTCAATTTTAAATGAGTCAACACCAGCATCCTTTAATTCGTCTAAGAATGAAACTGCTTTCATATCGTGTGAGCTTAAAATTGCTGTGTGGTCAGGGTATTCTTCAACCTTGTAAAATTCGTTTGGTCTGTTTCTTTCCATGAGATAATAACTCCAACGGCAAGGCTGAGTACATTCGCCACGGTTACCACTTCTGTCATTTAAAAATGAGGAAATTAAGCATCTGCCAGAATATGCCATACACATAGCCCCGTGAACGAATGCTTCAAGCTCTAATTCTTTTGGGATTTTCTGGTGTAATTCGCCAATTTCTTCTATTGTCATTTCACGTGCGAGAACAACTCTTGAAGCACCCATTTCATAATAAGCATTTGCTGCTGCGTAGTTACAGCAGTTAGCCTGAGTGCTTATGTGTACATCTAAATCAGGAGCACTTTTTTTTATTGTAGCAACTGCCCCAAGGTCAGAAACAATTACTGCATCAGCACCAATCTCATAAAGCATTTTGGCGTAGTCTTTAAGTGGTTCTATTTCATTGTTTTTAGTAAAGCTGTTAACAGTGACATAAAGCTTTTTTTTGTGTTCGTGAGTGTAGTTAACCGCCTCTATAAGCTTTTCTTCTGTGAATGCGGCTTTATCTGCTCTTAACTGCAAAAGTGGACCACCAACATAAACGGCATCAGCACCAAACTTAATTGCAGTTTTAAGACAATTCATATCACCAGCAGGTGAAAGAAGTTCAGGTTTAAACATTTAAAATACCTCTATATCTGAAAAATAATCATACTTATTATATAATACAGTATTTCTAAGAAAAAAACAAGTTCTGGAAAAATATACGATAATATGTAGAATTATGCAGAAAACATGATAAAAAATACATTAAACTATTGACAGTTTCATATATATGGGTGTATACTATTGCATATTTTAAATAAAGATAGGGGTATTTTTATATGAGCAGAGTTTATAATTTTTCGGCAGGTCCTTCAATGTTACCTGAAGAAGTGTTAAAAAAAGCAGCGGCAGAAATGCTTGATTACGAAGGTAGTGGCCAATCTGTAATGGAAATGTCACACCGTTCAAAAGTGTATGATAGTATTATAAAAGGTGCCGAGTCACTTTTAAGAGAGCTTATGAACATTCCTGATAATTATAAGGTTTTATTTTTACAGGGTGGCGCTTCAACACAATTTGCCGCAATTCCTTTAAACTTTATGAATGGTAGTGGTAAAGCTGATTTTATTATCACTGGTCAATGGGCAAAAAAAGCATTTTCAGAAGCAAAGAAGTATGGCGATGTAAAGGCAGTTGCTTCATCAGAAGATGAAATATATACATATATTCCGAAAACTAAAAAAGAAGATTTTCGTGAAGACGCTGATTATGTATATATTTGTATGAACAACACAATTTACGGTACAGTTTACAAAGAGTTACCAGATACAGGCGATATTCCGCTTATTGCAGATATTTCAAGCTGTTTCTTGTCAGAGCCACTTGATGTATCGAAATTTGGTATGGTTTATGGTGGCGCACAAAAGAATGTGGCACCGGCTGGTCTTACTATTGCAATTATTCGTGAAGACCTTTTAGGCAAAGCACGTGATATTACACCAACAATGTTGAATTATCAGATTCACGCAGATAACGCTTCACTTTACAACACACCACCTTGCTATACTATATATATCTGCAAGCTTGTTTTAGAGTGGATTAAAAACCTTGGTGGACTTCAGAAAATGAAAGAATTAAACGAGGCAAAGGCTAAAATGCTTTATGACTTCCTTGATAACAGCAAGCTCTTCAAAGGTACAGTGAAAAAAGAAGACCGTTCACTTATGAATGTTCCTTTTGTTACTGGTAATGAAGAATTAGATGCGAAGTTTGTAAAAGAGGCAACAGAAGCTGGTCTTGTAAACCTTAAGGGACACAGAACTGTTGGTGGTATGAGAGCGTCAATTTATAATGCAATGCCAATAGATGGTGTTAAAGCTCTCGTAGAGTTTATGGAAAAATTTGAAAAGGAAAATGGCTGATATGGATATTTTAACTTTAAATAAGATTTCAAAAATAGGTCTTAAAGAATTTGATTCAAGCTATAATATTTTAGAGGAATGTGAAAATCCACAAGGCATTATTGTTCGTTCCGCTTCAATGCACGAGTATGAATTCGGGAATGAAACACTTGCAGTAGCAAGAGCTGGTGCTGGTGTTAATAATATTCCTGTTGCAGATTGTGCCGGCAAGGGTGTTGTTGTATTTAACACGCCTGGTGCTAATGCAAATGCAGTTAAAGAGCTTGTTATTTGTGGTCTTATGGTTTCTTCAAGAAAGGTTATGGCGTCATACGACTGGTGCAAGGGCTTAAAGGGCGAGGGCGAAAATGTTGGTAAGCTTGTTGAAAAAGGTAAATCACAGTTCGCTGGTCCTGAGATTTCTGGTAAAGTTTTAGGTCTTATTGGTCTTGGTGCTATTGGCCGTCTTGTGGCTGAGTCTGCAATTGCTTTGGGCATGAAGGTTATCGGCTTTGATGCGTTTTTAAGTGATGAAGGAAAGGCTCTTCTTAATTCACAAGTAGAACTTGTAGGTAGTGTAGACGAAATTTATGAGAATTCTGATTATATTTCTCTCCACATCCCTGCAACTGCAGATACAAAGGGCAGTATAAATGAAAGCACAATTTCTAAAATGAAAGACGGCGTAAGAATTCTTAACTTCGCACGTGGTGAGCTTGTGAATTCCAAGGATTTATTATCTGCGTTAGCGAGCGGTAAGGTTGCTTGTTATGTTACTGACTTTCCAACAGACGATGTTATCGGTGTAGAAAATGTTGTGGCACTTCCACATCTCGGTGCATCAACACCAGAGTCAGAAGAAAACTGTGCTTATATGGCAGCAGTGCAAATGAAAGAATTTTTAGAAAAGGGTAATATCAAGAATTCTGTAAACTTCCCTAATGTAATTTTAGATGATGATGGTGACAGATTCTCTGTAATTCATAAATCAGATTTAAATACAAATGATATTCTTTCTGTGTTTACTGAAAATGGCGTTACAGTTAAAGCATTCAAATCAGGAACAAAAGGGGAATTTACATATTCGCTCTTTGTGGTTGACAGTGTTACTGATGATGTTGCTGGTGCAGTAGCAAAACTCGCTGGTGTTGTGAGAGTTAGAGAGATTAGGAATTAGGAACTAGGAACTAGGAATTAGGAATTAGGAATTAGGATTCACAATGAATTAATTCATCCTATCATTTAAGGTTTGATTTTATGTCAACTAAAAATGATAGGATGATTTTGCTTTTATAATCAAATTCCTGGTTCCTGATTCCTAAAAAAATATTGACAAATATTGTAATTTGGGTGTATAATACTTGGGTAATCAAAATAGCACGATTATGTGTTTGAAACTCGGAGGTTAGTTATGAAAAATACAGTTAAAAAGTCACTTTCGGCTGTTCTTGCTGTGTTGATGCTTGTTTCTTGTTTCGTTTTTTCAGTTTCTGCTGAAGAAGGCGACAAATCAGGCTATGTTGTAGAAAGACAAAGCTGTACTGTTTATGGTGACACTGGGACACAAAGGGGATTTTCTTGGTTTACACCTGATGATTGCGATTCAGTAGCACAGGTTGTTAAAGCTTCTGATTACCTTGTTACTGGTTTTGATAAAGCAATTTCTTTTGAAGGTTCTTCAAAAAGCTTTCAGGATTATTATAACCACAAGGTTGTAGCTACTGGTCTTAAAAAAGGTACTACATACTACTATCGCTTAGGTAGCCTTGAAAATGATGTATGGGGCGACACAGGCTCATTTTTTACAGATAATGGTGACGACAGTTTTACATTTATTGCTATTGCTGACGTTCAGGCAAGTAGTTACGAAAATTTCTATGCAGCTTCACTCGTTATGGACGCTGCAGTTAAGACTTTCCCTAAAGCAGAGTTAGTTGTTAATATGGGTGACTTCGTTAACGATTGCACAAACCAAGAGTGGCAAGATTATAGCAAGGCTTTTGGTAAATATAACAATAATTTAACTCTTGCTCCTGTTGCAGGTAACCACGAGGGTAACATTACAAACAAGCTTAATGTTGGTTGGTTTGATACAACATTTAACCTTCAGGGTGCTGATGGACTTTTAAATGGTACTAATGGTACTTTCTATTCATTCGATTATGGTTCAGCTCATTTCTGTGTTCTTAATACAAATGATATGTACCCAATGACAGAAGCACAAAGAAACTGGATTATAAACGATTTAACTGCTTCAGATGCACAGTGGAAGATTCTTTTGACTCACCGTGCACCTTACTCAGCTGGTAAAAATATTAATAAGCCAGACACAGTTTTATTGCGTGAAGTTCTTATTGAAATTATTGACCAGACAGATGTTGACTTGGTTCTTTCAGGTCACGACCACATGTATATGAGAACAAAACAGGTTAAAGGCGATGCTGTTGTTGAAAATGTTGAATATGTAAAAGAAGTTTACAATGGCGTTGAAACAACATTTGCTCTTAATCCAGATGGTACAATTTATGCTCTTCCAAGTACAGCTGGTACAAAGCGTTATGGCGTAAATGAAGACGCTATGGCTCCAATTTTTGATTGTGCAGATGTTTACACTACAACTCGTTCTGAGCGTGACGAAGAAGGTAACGAAACTAACCCAGATGCTGGCGGATGCTTTGCTGGTATTAGAATAGATGGTGACAAGCTCATTTATGAAGCTTATGTATTAAGCGATGTAAATGAGAATAAACCAGAGGAACAACAAAAATTAACAAAGATTGATAGCTATGCTATTAAAAAGACTGATAAGGCAGCAGATTTAGATGATACTTATCTTCCTACTGACCCAATTGGTACAATAGACCAGACAATTATGAATTTCTTTGTAGCAATTCCTAGTCTTATTGTTACTTACATTAAGATGTTAATTGGTAGTATACTTTAATAATAAAAAATGCGCCCTACAAAAGATTTTTTGAAATCTTTTGTAGGGTGCTTTTGTTTTTAATAGTCTTTTCCCCAATTTTTTCTCTCATAAAACTTTTTGTCGCCCATGTTTTTCTTTTGGCGTTCAATAAAGTAATTATATTTTTCTTTTTTCGTCATTTTGAAGTTGAACTCTCTTTTCTCTACTTCTTCTAAAAGAGGCGTTTTAATTTCTACTAATTCATTTTCAGATGCAACAGCAGACAAAATCAAAATTTCATCATCTTTTGGTAATACAATTTCTTTTACATTTGTTACGTTAAAAGTAATGTTAAAGAAATACATAAGCTTCGCACAAGCATCTTTGCCTTTAGCGTGACAGTGAGTGCTTTCAAAAGCAACCGCGCATTTTTTGATTCTTGCAGTTTCACCGAAATCATACATATCCCAACGTGCAACTCTTTCTAACGCATCCGGAATATATTTCTTTACAGCTTTTTTATCTAATGTAAATGGCACATACTTATCTCCATCAAGTGAAGCACAAAGAAGTGTGAGCTTTTTGCAGTTTTTAGGAATGAAAATACTTTGTCCAGTACATGCAACAACATTTTTAGCATCTTTATTGATTTTGTGTGTTGTGCCGAAAGCAGTAAAGGTTTCTGGTGTTATTTCATAAGGGAGGGTATACTGGAACTCTGCTTTTTCACCTTGCTTTGAAATGATGCTTTCGTTACAACTAAGGTCAAGAGAAGTAGCGCTTGCCTTTTCACCCTTAACATTAGGAGCCTTGAGTTTTAAAGCGAATGTTTTGATTTCATAAGGTCTGAATGATGTTACTAAATTTCCGTTTACAACTTCTGCATCCTTTATAAATTCTTCGCTTGCATACATTTCTTTAACACTTTCAATTCCATTGCCGAGGGTGATATTGAAATTGTGAATGTGTTTTTTTGCACCTTCATTAAGACGGATAATAATTTCGTCGCCTTTTTCAGCCTTCTTTACTGCTCTTACAATTACAGAAGGGTCCGAAACAGTAAGGAAGGTGTAACTTGAACCTAATAAACCTCTGTGATTGCTACATTCAACAGCGACTAAGCTCTGGGTGAAGAATCTAGCTTCTTTTTGTGTGCTTGAAGAAACTTTTCCTTCGTGGCCGAATATAGCATAGGAATATCTGTTGAGTCCTAAATCCATCATAGATTGCATGGAGTCGATTCTGTAATTCTTTTTAGGTGTGTGAATTGCAGTTAATCTGAGAGTGTTTATGTTGAATTTATCCCAACCATATTTACATTCACTCAATACAGAAACGCCAAATTCACCATCCTGACTGCTTATGTCTGCCCATTTCTGAGCAGGAACTTCAAACAATTTATCAGACATATTGCCTCTTTCGATTGCGCCTAAGCCCAAGTCGAAGGTGGCTTTATCGTTTATAGCAGTAAGTGAGAAAATGTTCTTAGCCATAGTTCTGAGTGATTGCCACTCAATTTCATTGTTGACACTTACAATTTGTCCATCATTTGTAAGTGAAATTATACTTTTGAATGTGCTTCTGTCATCTTTTTGAATGATTTCTATAGCGATTCTTGCAGGACCATTTTCAATGATTTTCTTTGAAACTAACTGTGGGATTCTGTCAGGAGCTTTGTTAGCCTCGTCATAGTTCATTTCCCAGGCTGGCCAATCTTCTGAACCATTGTAATTAAACAAGCCTGTTACTATTGGTTCTTTCAAAAGCTCTTTATTGATTTTTTTATCGAAAATAGATTCAATATCGCCGTTTGCGTTAAGTTTTACAATGTATTTCTCATTTTCTAATTTGTCATTGCTTATAGTGAGTCCTGTATCAGCTCTGCAAGGCATATTACTTTCTCTTACGTCGTACGCTTTAAGAGAAAGACCATTCATATCAGCAATAAATGTTATTTCGGTAAAACCATTTTTCTGAGAGTTTATCTGAGCTGGAACTTCAATGCCTTTGTCATCAAAAACTCTTACATATTTTTCAGTGAAGTTTCTGAGCTTTAAAGTAACAGCACTTTTTCTTTTTAATTCAACTGAGTTGAAAACAACAACAGCTCTGCCTCTGCAGAACGAGGTGTCAATAAGTGGAACGAGAGCTGAAAGTGAGCCTTCCATCTCATTTTTGAATTGATTCATTGAAACAAATAAGTCGTTCCATGAACGTTTGTAAACTCTTTGACAAGATGTTCCAGGCATATCGTCATGAAATTGGTGAGCTATGCCACGCTTCCATGCGCGAGTGAGCGCAGCTTTATTGTAGTCAGCAACACCTAAGTAGTCAGCAATTACAGCACTTCTTTCTGCCATATCGCCAAGCTCTTCCATGTGTCTGTTCCAACGCTTGCTCATAACACGAGAGGTGTAACCACCAACAGCGTGATTTTTCATAACAAGCTCGTTTTTCCATACAGGGAGGTTTGCTTTATCTTCATAGCTTAAGTTTTCAAGGTCATAGAAAATTTCGTCAGCAGTAGCAGGATGAATTTCTAATTCATCATCATTCAATCTAACAGCTTCTTCTAAAAGACGTGCACTTTCTTCTTTTGTAGCGCCACCACGGTCACCAGTGCCATGGAACTGATAATCCCAATTAAGACCATATTTTTCATTAGCTTTTAATTTATCAAGAATGAAATCCCAATCGCGAATTTTTTTGAACGGACGAGAATATGAGCCAGGATTAACTACAGCGAAAACTTCATTTCCATCAACGCCTCGCCATCTTCCTATATTAAAAGGCATACCATAAGCCGAACCCCATGTGAGCTTCTGTGTTGTAAAGCCTTTTAAATTTGCGTGATGCATTATGCTTGGTAATGCAAAGCCGAAGCCGAAGCAGTCAGGAAGAAAAATGTCAACAGAGCGTTTTCCGAATTTTTCCTCAAAATATGAGTTGCCATAGAGAATGTTTCTGAAAAGTGCTTCTGGTGATGGTATGTTAACATCGCCATTTTCGTAAGCGGAACCGCAAACATTCCATCTGCCTTCTTTTACATACTCTTTTAATTTCTGAAAAGCAACAGGATAATATTCCTCCATAAGCTCATAACGATATGCACCCTCAAAAGAGAATTTGTATGATTGGTAATTTTCAAATAACTTGAAATTCTGGAAAAGTGTATCACCTAAATATTGTTTTATTGTTTCTTCTAAATCCCAACTCCAGACTGTGTCTAAATGGGAGGTTGCAACTGCATAGACCTTCTTTTTAGCCATATTAAAAATCCTTTCGAAATTATCTTTCAATAATATACATCAAATGAAGTTTTTTTGCAATATATAATGTAAAAAAACAATAAAATTAATCGAAAATACTATTGAAATAAATTGTGAATGTAGTATAATTAAGGGGTTGTATAAACCATATTCAGGAGGATGGATTTTATGGCAAAATTAAGAGTGGGTATTATTGGTTGCGGTGGAATAGCAAACAGTAAGCATATGTCTGCTTTGAAAAACATTGAAGAAGTAGAAATGGTTGCTTTTTGCGATATTATTTTAGAAAAAGCTGAAAAGGCTGTTAAAGAATATGGTACACCAGATGCCAAAGCCTATGAAGATTATAAAGAACTTTTAAAAGATGAAACTATAGACGTTGTTCATGTTTGCACTCCGAATCGTTCACATAGTTTTATTACAATAGATGCTTTAGAAAGTGGCAAGCACGTTATGTGCGAAAAGCCAATGGCGAAAACCTATGAGGAAGCTGTTAAAATGTGCGAAGCTGCCGAAAAAACGGGTAAAAAGCTTTCTATTGGTTATCAGAACAGAAATACCGCTGAAAACCTTTATGTTAAAGCTTGTGCAGAAAATGGCGAGTTTGGCGAAATGTATTATGCAAACGCTTATGCAGTGCGTCGCAGAGCTGTGCCTACATGGGGTGTGTTTCTTAACGAGTATGAGCAGGGTGGTGGTCCACTTATTGATATTGGTACTCATGCTCTCGATATGACGCTCTGGATTATGAATAACTACGAGCCTGAAATGGTTGTAGGTCAGACATTCAGAAAACTTGCTGATAAAGAAGAGCAAGGTAATGACTGGGGACCTTGGGACCCAGAAAAATATACAGTTGAAGATTCAGCATTTGGCTTTATTAAAATGAAAAATGGTGCTGTTATAAATCTTCAATCAAGCTGGGCATTGAATGTTGCTGACCCTAATGAAGCTTGTTACACAATTTGTGGTGATAAGGGTGGCGTAGACACTCGTGACGACAAGGTTGTTGTGAATTATATTAAAAATCAACGTCAGGTTATTGAAACACCGAGCTTTGAGAATGGCGGTGCGGCATTCTTTGAGGGTATTAAATGTGATAGTCCTAAGGATGTTGAAGCAAGAAAATGGATAAACTGTATTCTTAATGATACAGAAGTTCCTGTTTTACCAAGACAGGCACTTTGTGTAACAAAAATTCTTGAGGGAATTTATGAATCGGCTAAAACAGGTAAACCTGTTTACTTTGAGTAAATTTGCCGGTAGAAAAGTTTTATTCTAAGTTATGTGTCGCAATTAATATATTTTAATAGGAGTAATGAATATGAAATTTGCAGTTCAGTTATATTCAGTTCGTGACCACATTGAAAATGGTAACGATTTATTAGAAATTTTAGGTAAAGTAAAAGAAATTGGTTTTGATGGAGTTGAATTTGCCGGTTACCAGGGCGTTTCAGCAGAAGTTTTAAAGCAAAGGTGCGATGAATTAGGTCTTACTATAGTTGGCACACATTTAGGACTTGATGATTTTGAAGGCGATAATCTCATTAAAACTTTAGAGTTTCACAAAACACTCGGAACTAAATATTTAGGTGTTGGTGGTGCACCACATTCAACTTATGAAGAAGCAAAAAATACTGCTAATGTTTTAGGTAATGCTAATAAAGAAGCAGAAAAAATAGGAATGAATACTTATTATCATAATCACACAGAAGAATTCGAAGATTTAAAAGATGGCAAAAATGCTATGGATATAATCGGCGAACAATGTAAATTAGAGGTTGATACATACTGGAGCTTTTGTGCTGGTATTAAAAATTCTGAATATTTACCAGCACATAAAGAGCAGATTGCTTTAATTCATATTAAAGACGGTAAAGACCATAAGCCAACAGCTTTAGGTGAAGGTGAAAACGATTTACTTGACATTGTTAAGGGTGTTAAAGAAATTGGTCTCGACTGGGTGATTTTAGAAAATGATGACCCTGTACCAACAGGACTTCAGGATATTACAAGAAGCTACAAATGGCTTAAAGAAAATTTTTAAGGAGAAATAAATATGAAATTAGGTGTACTTACAAATCTTTTGGGTAGCGTATCTTTAGAAGAAGCATTAAAATATTTTTCTAAATTAGGTCTTGAGATGGTTGAAATCGGTTGTGGTGGATACCCTGGTAATGCACATGCGAATCCAGACATACTCTTGAATGATGATAAAGCATTAGAAGAATTTAAAGCACTTCTTAAAAAATATAATGTAGAAATCAGTGCCCTCAGCTGTCATGGTAACCCTGTGCATCCAAATAAGGAAATCGCTAAGAGTTTTGATGATGATTTAAGAAAAGCAGTTCTTTTAGCAGAAAAATTGGGCGTTCATCAAATTAACACATTCTCAGGTTGCCCAGGTGACTGTGAAACTGCAAAATATCCAAACTGGGTAACTTGCCCATGGCCAAATGATTTTGGCGAAATTTTAGAGTGGCAATGGAATGAGGTTCTTATTCCTTACTGGAAAGATTTTGTTAAATTCAGTACTGCTCATGGGGTAGATAAAATTGCACTTGAGCTTCATCCGGGGTTCTGTGTTTATAATACAGAAAGTCTTTTAAAGCTCCGTAATGCAGTTGGTAAAGAGATTGGTGCTAACTTAGACTTATCTCATCTTATCTGGCAGGGTATGGAACCAATTCCTGTTATTCGTGCTTTGGGCGAAGCAATATTCCACTTCCACGCAAAAGATACAAGAATTGATAAAGTTAACACAGCTGTTAATGGTGTTCTTGATACAAAATCGTATGCAGATGAGATTAATCGTTCATGGATTTTCCGTTCAGTAGGTTATGGTAATGACGAGCTCTTCTGGAAAGATGTTATGAGTAATCTTCGTATGGTAGGTTACGATTATGCAATATCTATTGAACACGAAGACTCATTGATGAGCCAGAACGAAGGTCTTGAAAAAGCAGTTGAGCTTCTTAAAAAGTGTATAATTAAAGAAGATTTAAAAGACGCTTGGTGGATTTAATTAATTCGTAATGCGTAATTCGTAATTGGATAATATAAACGAAAAGAGACAGGAAATATGGAAAAAATTAATACAGTCGTTGTTGGTTACGGTGGAATGGGTAAGTACCATGCTGACAACATAGCAAAATTCGAAAATTTTAATCTTGTTGGAATATATGATATTAAAGAAGAAAGATGCAAATTAGCAGGAGAAAATGGTGTTAAAGCTTATGACAGCTTTGAAGCTGTTTTAAATGACGAGGGTGTAGAGCTTATTGTTTGTGCCACATATAACGATAGTCACAAGGATATTGCTATTCGTGCTATGAGAGCAGGTAAAAATGTTATTTCTGAAAAGCCTGTTACAATGTGTTCGGCTGACTTAGCAGAGATGATTAAGGTTTCAGAAGAAACAGGAAAGCTTTTTACAGTGCACCAGAACAGACGTTGGGATAATGACTACAGAACTATAAAAAATATAATTGACAAAAACGAGTTAGGTCGTGTTTTTTCAATTGATTCACGCGTTTATGGTTCACGTGGTATTCCTGGTGACTGGCGTCAGGAAAAAGTTCACGGTGGCGGTATGGTGTTTGACTGGGGTGTTCACCTTCTTGACCAGATTCTTATGATTAATGAGGGTAAGACTATTGAGTCAGTTTATGCTACAGTTACACATATTACAAACGATGAGTGTGACGATGGCTTCAGAACACTTATAAAGTTTAAGGATGGTCCGGATTGTGTTGTTGAAGTTCTTACAAACAACTTTATTGAAGCACCACGCTGGTATGTTTGCGGTGAGAATGGTACAGCAATTATTACCGACTGGGATTTGAACGGTAAGATTGTAAAAATCAAAGATTGGGAAAAGCTTGATGCAGTACCGATTCAGGCAGGTGCTGGTATAACAAAAACTATGGCACCAAGAACAGATGAAACAATAAAAGAATTTCCTCTCGAAAAAATCGAGGTTAAATGGGCAGATTATTACAATAATATATATGATTGCCTGAGAAATGGTGCAAAGCCACTTATTACTCACGCTCAGCAAGTAAGACTTATGAAGCTTATGGAAGCAATTTTCGAATCTGCAGAGAAAAATACAGTAATTAGTTTTGAATAATTTTAACAGGAGTTTTTGCTATGGCATTTTTTAAACCATTTAAAGCATTACGCCCAGTGAGTGAATACGCAAGTAAAGTTGCAGCACTTCCTTATGATGTTATGAATAGTGACGAAGCAAGAGAAATGGTAAAGGGCAACCCTTATTCATTTCTTCACGTCGATAAAGCAGAGATAGATTTGGAAAAAGGAATCGACATCTATTCAGATGAAGTTTATAAAAAGGCTAATGAAAATTTAAAAGCACTCGAAAAAGATGGTGTTATGAAGCAGGATGAGAAAGCTTGTTTTTACATTTATCGTCAGATAATGAATGGCAGAGAGCAGACTGGTCTTGTTGGCTGCGCTTCTATTGATGATTATATTAATAATGAAATTAAAAAGCATGAGTTAACACGTGCTGATAAAGAAGCAGACAGAATTCGTCATGTTGATACTTGTGACGCTAATACAGGTCCTATCTTTCTTTGCTATAAAGAGTGTGACGAGGTTGATGAAATAATTCTTGACTTCAAAAACAACAATTCACCTGTGTATGATTTCATAACCGATGATGGTATTGCTAATACTGTATGGGTTATTGAAGACGAGGCTGTTAACAATAAGCTTTCTTCACTTTTAGCGAATGCAGGCGCATTTTATATTGCAGATGGGCACCATCGTTGTGCTTCTGCTGTTAATGTAGGTAAAAAACGTCGTGAAGAAAATCCACAATATAATGGTACAGAGGAATTTAATTTCTTTTTAGCAGTTTTATTCCCAGCAAAAACTCTTTCTATAATGGACTATAATCGTGTTGTTAAAGATTTGAATGGTAATACTAAAGTTGAATTTATAAATAAAATCAAAGACAAGTTCGATGTGGAAAAAACAGGTAGTAAAGAACCATTTGCCCCTCGGGAAAAACATACATTTGGTATGTATCTTGATAGTGAGTGGTATGTTTTAAGGGCGAAGCCAGATACATTTAATGAAAAGGACCCTGTAGAGAGATTGGATGTATCTATTCTTCAAAGTAATCTCTTGTCACCAATTCTTTCAATTGGTGACCCGCGAACTGATAAACGAATTGACTTTATCGGCGGTATAAGGGGTCTTAAAGAGCTGGAAAGACGAGTAAGTGAGGATATGACAGTTGCTTTCTCAATGTATCCTACAACTCTGGATGATTTGATGGATATTGCTGACGAGAATAAAATAATGCCACCAAAATCAACCTGGTTTGAGCCAAAGCTTTTGAGTGGGTTATTTATACACAAATTAAGGTGACGGAAGGCGAACACCGCACGGTTTTGGAAGACAAAAATTCCCACTAACATCATCAAAACTCTTGAAATACGACAGTATTCCTGCGAGTTTTTCCTTGTTACTGAAAATTTTTTTGTCTTACAAAACTGCTCGCACCTAAAATTGTAAAGGTTTTGGTGCAGTAAGGTGTTTCTTTGGCGCAGTCATACTGACGTATAACGATTATAGTTAGTCGAAACAGTGTAAAATTACACTGTTTCGATACCAAATCATATATTTGGTATCGAATTTTCTTCGAAAATTCGACTATAATCCTTTCAATGACTGTAATGCAAAATTGTATTTACGAAAAACAATTTTGCAAAAAGCCGATAAAGTCGGCTTTTCGAAACGCAACTGCGTTTCGGCTAATTACAATCATTATAACAAGACAAAAAACGGCTTAATGTGCCGAAAAATTTAAATTTTAGGCGTACGGGGTTCGACTCCCGTCACCTTAGGAGAATAAAATGTTTAAGATTGGTTGTCATTTATCAAGTTCTGGCGGTTATCTCGCTATGGGAAAGGAAGCGGTAAGAATTGGTGCTAATGCATTTCAGTTCTTTACACGTAACCCACGTGGTGGTGCCGCAAAGCCACTTGATTTGGCTGATATTAATGCTTTTAATGAATACAGAAGAGAAAATAATATTATTTCAGTTTTAGCCCATGCACCTTACACAATGAATGCTTGTGCTAAAGATGAGGGGCTTCGTGAGTTCGCTAAAAATACTATGCTTGACGATATTATGAGACTTGACAATGTTGATGGTGCAATGTATAATTTCCACCCTGGTAGTCATGTTAGTCAAGGCGTTGAGGTTGGTATTGAATATATTTCTTCAATGCTTAATGAAGTAATAAAAGAAGACCAGAAAACTATTATTTTGCTTGAAACAATGGCAGGTAAGGGCAGTGAAGTCGGCAGAAGCTTTGAAGAAATAAAAGCTATTATTGATAAGGTTAGTATTAATCATAAGTTGGGTGTTTGCCTTGACACTTGCCATGTTTATGACGGTGGCTACGATATTGTAAATGATTTAGATAATGTTTTAAATCAATTTGACGAAATAATCGGTCTTGATAGATTGAAGGCAATTCATTTAAATGATACAAAAAATCCATTCGAGAGTCACAAAGACAGACACGAAAAAATAGGCGATGGTTTTTTAGGTATAGAAGCTATTACAAGAATTATAAATCACCCTAAGTTAAAAGAATTACCTTTTTTCTTAGAAACCCCTAATGATATAGATGGTTACGAAAGAGAAATCGCTCTTTTAAAAACACTTTATAAATGTTAATAAAAAGTAACAAATAATTAAGAATTTGTTTTTTTATTGAAAAAAGCAATTGCTTGTGGTATTATGAAGTTTAGAGGTGAAAATTATGAAGTTTTTAAATAGTAAAAAAGGCTTCACATTAGCCGAAATAATGATAGTTGTTGTTATAATGGGTATTTTAGCTGCAGTAGCAATTCCTACTTATACTGGTGTGTCTAAGAACAGAAAAATAGACGATTGCATTATGAACAGATTAACTATTTCAACTGTTGTTCAGGAAGCTATGAATGGTATGCTTGACAATGGTAAGAAGCAAGATAAAATATATATGAATAACGCGATAAATGTGTATGAGATTCCAGCAAGCAACGCAGGTGATGATCCTAATACTGAAGAGGATGATTATGTATCTCCATTTCCAGCAGAGTATTGGGGTAAGTCTTGTATTAAATTAACCGACTGCACATTAGGTGATATTCGTGGTGGCTACAGAACAAGTGGCGATTATGATGATGGTTGTGATGCGGGTAGATTTTTAAAGCGACAAGATTTAGCGGAAAGAAAGTTTACTTCATATCTTGCAAATGGTGAAATACCACAATGTAAATTTGAAGAAGATGATGGAACTGAATATAATTACTATATTTTAGAAGATGGCACAGTAATATGCGATTGTCCTGAATGTATTGAGGCAATGGACAATTGATAGTATATAATCAATAACATATAAAGAAAGAAGATTACGAAATGGCTAAAAATGATAAGATGAAGAAGTCAAACCAAAGGGTTTCTCAGACTCAGGAAGTAAATAGGTCTGTAAAATCAAGAGGTTCTGATAAACAAAAATCAAATATTGGTACGAAGCCAGGGTTAACTAAATCTGCTAAAACAGCTAAAGGAAAGAAAAAACAAGGCAAAAAAATTGCTCTTATTGTTGTTTCTTTAATTCTTGTTGTGGCTATTGCAGCAGGTGCTACGGTATTCTTTAAATTTCAAGAAGCAAAGAAACCAGAAAATATGGTTAAGGATACCATGGTTTATGACTTTGATGGTGATGAAACAATTCCAGATAAGTTGTCTTCTGACCCTGTTTTTGATACTATTTACGAAGAAACAGCAGCAAGCTTTAAGGCAGCTCTTAAGGATTGGGCAACAAATGGTGGCGACATCATGTATGACGATGATGTTATTAATGTTTTGTGCTGTGGTGTTGACACAAGAAATCCAAATGCTATTGCAGGTCTTACAGATACGATTCTTATTTTATCTATCAATAAAGATACAAGAACAATAACTCTTTCTTCAATTATGCGTGACTCTTTTGCATACATTGCAAACCCAGATGGTAATGGCGGTACATTCAATAAGATAAATGCTGCTTTCCCATTCTATGGTGTAAAAGGTCTTATTCCAGCAGTTGAAAATAACTTTAAAATCAGAATTGACGGCTATGCACTTATTAACTTTGCACTTTTTAAGGCTGCTATTGATGAGTTGGGTGGCGTTACAGTTCCTGTTATGCAGTACGAAGCTGATTATATGAATTCGAACTATGAGAACTGTAGTATTGAAGCAGGTAATGCTGTAAGATTAACTGGTGACGAAGCACTTGCTTTCTGCCGTAGCCGTAAATGTGACAACGATGGTGACGTAAGCAGAACACGACGTCAACGTCAGGTTGTTATGTCTGTTCTTCAGGAATGTAGAAATATTGAACTTTCTGAAGTTGATGATTATGTAACAGACTTCTTGCCTTATTTACAAACAAGTTATTCAGCAACAGATGTTTTAAAATTAGGTACATCAGCTGTAAAAGAGGGTTGGGCTTATTATCAGTTCCAACAAGTGTTGGCTCCTTGTGATGATGCGCTTAAAGGTGTTAGTGGTTCAATGTGGTATTGGGCAGTTGACTACCCACTTGCAGCACAAACACTCCAAAAAGCAATTTATGGTAAAACAAATATTGAATTATCAAGTGACAGAATTACAGCAATTCAGTTGCTTACAAGATATGGTGAGCGTTAAGTTATGGAATTTATAGCGAATGTAACAGCTCAGCTTGAAAAAATCGCAGAAGAATTAATAGAAAAAGCAAAATTAACAACCAACGACATTGTTGTCGTTGGTTGCTCTTCAAGTGAAATTCTTGGCGACAATATGGGTACAAATTCGAGTCCTGAGCTTGGTGAAAAGGTTTTTTTAGCACTTAATAAGGTTTTTAAAGAGAAGGGCATTTTTATTGCTGCTCAATGCTGTGAGCATTTAAATAGAGCAATAATAGTTGAAAAGTCTGCTGTGCCTAATTCAGAATATGTTAATGTAGTTCCTGTTCCCAAAGCAGGGGGCTCATTTGCAACTGCTGCTTATAAATATTTAGAAAATCCAGTTGCAGTAGAATGTATAAGGGCAGATGCAGGTATTGATATTGGTGGCGTTTTGATTGGTATGCATTTGAAAAATGTTGCAGTGCCAGTTAAGCTTTCAGAAAAAAGTATAGGTAACGCAGTACTTTTAGCAGCACGAACAAGACCAAAGTTTATTGGTGGCGTGAGAGCGAACTATAATGAAAAGTTGATATAAAAAAATCAGTTGCAGTTTTTCTGCAACTGATTTTTTATATTGATTAGATTTCTGGAATTTCAATTGTAACTTCTCTACCTAAATCTGATGAACGTGCAATACCATCAATAATTGCCTGATTGTAAATAATCTGGCTTGAAGGAACTGGAGAAGGAAGATTGAATTCAATAGCATCAATGAATGAACGGATTTTCTTGTCGAAGTTATCTTCGTCGTTGTTACATTCTGGAATTACTGTTTCAACACATTCGCCAGCAATGT
Organism: uncultured Clostridia bacterium; assembly: GCA_937916395.1. GTDB lineage: Bacteria > Bacillota > Clostridia > Oscillospirales > Acutalibacteraceae > DTU089. The sequence continues at coordinate 37,174 of CALFTN010000061.1, forward strand.
TGTGGTAAATTGTCATTGGTCCACCAATTGAACCGTTCCAACACTCTGTTGAAGGAATTCTAAGACCACCTTCTGTACCCATAATGATTGTGTCACCAGGAGTGTCGCAGTGCATTGCCCATGCAATTCTGAAGTCGAGAACAATGTCGTTTTCAAGACGGATGTATGCAGCAGCGAAGTCATCAACACCGAAAACCTCTGTGTATTCTGGCTTTTGGAGATATTCTGGCTTTTTACCGAAGAGACCAGCTTTAAAGCCTGTAACTGTAAGTGGCTTTGGATAGCCAATAGCGTTAAGTACCATATCGAGTGAATAACAACCGATATCACCTAAAGCACCAAGCCCTGCAGTATCTTCCTGAATGAATGAAGTACCAAAAGGTGTTGGAATACCCATTCTTCTGCCGCCACCGGTCTGGATATAATAAATTTTACCAAGAACACCACTTTCGCAGATTTTCTTAACCATTTTCATGTTTTCATCAAAGCGTGGCTGGAAACCGATTGAAAGGATTTTGCCACTCTTCTTTTCTGCTTTGCAGATTTCAACAGCTTCTTCTAATGTAACACACATTGGTTTTTCAAGAAGAACATGAACACCATGTTCAAGTGCATAAATAGCACAAGGTGCATGCTGTCTGTTGTAAGTACAAATAGAAACAGCATCAAGGTCTTTTTCGTTGTCGATAAGCTCTCTGTCACTGTTGTAATATTTAGCACCTTCAATACCACATTGCTTTGCGAATGCTTCTGCCTTACCAGGTATAATATCAGCCAAAGCAACGATTTCTACATCGTCACATTTCATATAGCTATTAGCATGTGCTTCTGCAATCCAACCACAGCCGATGATACCTACTTTGATTTTTTTGCCTGTGTATACTCTTTCTTCTGTTTGCTTTTCTTTAAAAGCATCTAATATACTTGCCATAATTTTCCTCCTAATCTGCAATAGGCAGATAAATTTTACATATAAAGATTACCACAATATAAAGCTACTTTCAATAGAAAAACCAATTTTCCTGAAAGAAATAATTCACAAATAAACACTATATATTGTGTACTATATGACGAAAAATGCAAATATAGACAATTGGTGGGATTGTGAAAATTTAATGTTAACAATTTGTTCACATTTTTGCAACAAAATAGTAGTAACCAAAAGTTACTATATACTTGCCAATACGAGTACGCAAGAGAGCAATCTCTTCTATTCAAGAAAAAGTCCGTCGCAAGGTGCGACGGACTTTTTCTTTTTATTTCTTAAATGATATTGCAATTTATTTTTATTTATTATATTATAAATCCTGCATAAAAGTATACCAATCAAACAAATGGCAGGTGAAAAAGGTGGTAATTTACCCAGATTCGTTTAATATAAAGCCAGATACAGAAGTAACTGTTAATTTTACTAATCTTCTGAATACAGCATCTGAAAATGCAAAATCAAAGAGCCTTTTGTTAGAAAAGGGAAATTATGTTTTTTTAAGTAAATATGCTCAAGAGAGAGAGCTTTATATAACAAACACTATTGCGGATAAGGAATACAGTGAAACAGATAAAAAACACATTCATAAAATTGCATTGGATTTAAAGGGCATTAATGACCTTGAAATCGATTTTAATAATTCAACAATCATTATTGATGGTCAAATGACAAATATTGTTATTGAGAACTGTGAGAATATAACTTTAAAAAATCTATCTATTGAAACGGTTCAGCCCAATGTTCATAAAATTACTATTTTAAAGGCTTCTCCATTTTATGTTACTTTTAAAATCGACGAAAGTAGTAATTACAAAGAAGAAAATGGTGAATATTATTGGTATGGAACAGATTATGTTTCGGCATTTACTGATAATAAAAATACAGGTGCGTGGATTCCAACTGGTAAACCATCTAATTATAGTCACCTCACAAAAAACGGTTCACACCCATTTTATGGGGTATCTTCTATTAAAGAAATTGCACCTAGGGTGTTTAAGGCTCGTTATATTGTGCCAAAAGACTTTGTTGAGGGTCAGATTTTTTATATATTCCCTAAAGCAAGAAAAAATGTAGGAATTTTTATTGATGGCAGTAAAAATGTGAAGCTTCAGAATATAACACAGTGTTTCAATTATGGTCTTGGTGTGGTAGCTCAGAATTCAGAAGATATTGAACTTACAAGGCTTGACTTTTCACCAAGAGATGGGGCAGAGGTTGATTTTTGTTCGCTTGCTGATTTTATTTGTATCTCAATGTGTCGTGGTAAGGTAAGCGTAAAACAAAGTAACTTTAATTCCAGTGGATATGACTGTTGCAATGTTCATGGAATTTATTTTAAAGTTCTGGAAACAGATGGTGACACCGTAATATTGGGTTACAGTCATCGCAGAACCTTTGGCTTTAACCCTTTAAGAGTTAATGACATAATTAGCTTTATTGACCCAAAAACACTTTCGGAACTCGGTTCATCTAAAATTTTGCAAAGTGAAATGATTGACAGGTATCGTATAAAGTTAAAACTTTCAACAAGAAATAATCCTGTTGTAGCTGGTACTGTTGTAGAAGATGTTACAGCGTGTCCTGATTTCGAATTTAGTGATAATACTTTGAACAGAATTACAACACGTGGGTTGCTTGTTACTACAAGAGGTAAAATTTTAGTTGAAAACAATAAATTTTTGAATACTGGTATGAGTGGTATTTATGTTGCAAACGATGCATTAACTTGGCACGAGAGTGGTAAAGTAAAGTCTATGATGATAAGAGGCAACGCTTTTATGAATTGTGAAGAGAACTCAATTCTTATAGCGCCTGAAAATCGTAGATTTCAGGATTTTGTTCACGAAAATATTTATATTGAAAATAATCTTTTCGTTCTTAACGGTATTCCTGCTCTTAATGTGAATTCAACTAAAAATGTAGTAATGAAAAGCAATGTGTATAAAGGCAAGCCATCTTTTGGTAAATATGTTATTTCAAAAAATGTAGAAGGTATAACTTACGATATACCAAATTAAAAAACAAATCGGCAGATTTGATTCTGCCGATTTTTTCAGTTATCTTGCTTCGAATGATTGACAACAAGTGTTATCGCTTGTTTTTGCACAAGAGTTACAAGCGGTTACCTCAATTGCATTTTTTGTGCAGTAGTTGGCATCTTTGGAATGATATTTACAAGTGTCAACTGTGCAACCGATAGAATTGTTTTTGTTTTCCATTTTTATTACCTCCATAGTTTTTGAGCGCTTTGTGCACTCTCAGATTTATTATGAACAAAAAAATAAAAAATAAACGAAAGGTTTTTTATGAAAAAAGAAGAAGTTATTTTAAAATGCTATAAAATTTTAGAAAATGAAACACCACTTGAATTTGATTGTGGAAAAATTTGTAAGAATAAATGCTGTAAGGGCGATGAAAATACAGGAATGCTTCTTTTTCCTGGAGAAGAAAAACTTATTGATGAAAATATGAAAGTAAGCGTTACAGAAAATGGTGACAAAATTGCTATTTGTAATGGGAGCTGTGACAGAAGTAAAAGGCCACTTTCTTGCAGAATTTATCCGTTTTTTCCATTAATTAAAGAGTTTCGTGGTAAAACGAGAATTAAAATCATTTTCGATTTAAGAGCAGATTGTCCTCTTAGTGGTGGGGATTATGAATTTAATAAAGAGTTTTTGCGCCGTCTTAAAAGAGTGGGTAAATATTTGTTGTTGAATGAAAAAACAGAGAAGATGTATATTGATTTGTGTGATGATATGAGTGAACAAATCGAGCTGTTGAAGTTGTTGAGATGATAAAATTTTGTCATCTCAAATTTTTTAAAAAAAAGTGTTGACAAATTAAAAAAACACTGGTATACTAATAACAGTAATTATTACTACTTATTCAACGGAGGTGAGTGAATGCGAAAATCAAGGCAGCGAGATGCAATTCTTGATTATGTTAAGCTTTCTGTTGAACATCCTACTGCTGATATGGTATATGAAGCGGTGAAACAGTCAATACCAAATATAAGCCTTGGTACTGTTTACAGAAATTTAAACCAACTTGTAGATGAAGGTTTTATTACAGTAGTTGAAACGAGTGATAAAAAGGTTCATTATGAAGGTAACTTGAATGACCACATTCACTTACTTTGTAAAAATTGTTGTAATATTACTGATGTATTTATGCAAAATCAAGTGCCTGATGTGTTTAAAGAAACAGGGTTTCTTATTCAGTCACAAAAAACAGTTTATTATGGCATTTGCAAAGAATGTCAGAATACATAGATAATTTTTTATCTATAATATATTATTTATATGAAGGAGTTTTTAATTATGAAAAAATGGAAATGCTTAGTATGTGGTCAAATCGTTGAAAGTGAAACAGCACCAGAAGCTTGCCCACTTTGCAAAGCACCAGCAGAAAAATTTGTAGAAGTAAAAGACGAAGAAATGACTTGGGCTGCAGAGCATGTTTTAGGCGTTGCTAAAGGCGTTAGCGAAGAAATTATTGAAGGTCTTCGTGCAAACTTCAATGGCGAATGCACAGAGGTTGGTATGTACCTTGCAATGGCTAGAGTTGCTCACAGAGAAGGCTACCCAGAAATTGGTCTTTACTGGGAAAAAGCTGCTTACGAAGAAGCAGAACACGCTGCAAAATTTGCTGAACTCTTAGGCGAACTCGTTACAGATTCAACAAAGAAAAATCTTGAAATGAGAGTTGAAGCTGAAAACGGTGCAACTTTAGGTAAATTCGAACTTGCTAAAATGGCTAAAGAACAAAATCTTGACGCTATCCACGACACAGTTCACGAAATGGCTCGTGACGAAGCAAGACACGGTAAAGCATTCGAAGGTCTCTTAAAGAGATATTTTGGTTGAGAAAACTAAGTTTGCCTTATGGCAAGTGAAGTTACTTTGTAGTGAAGTTGTTTCACAGTGATGTTTTGTCTTTGACAAAGTTAGTAGCAAGCTTAACATCACTGCTTATGGCATCACTTTCACTTGTGAAAACATCACTTCAAATTGAAGATTTGAAACATCACAAGTTTTATTCAAAAATTAAATTTTCATTAGCAATTAAAAAAGCCGATAGGAGTGCCTATCGGTTTTTCCAGAAAAAAGGATTGGTAAAATATGGATAATACTGCATTGTTTAATTTGTCTTACGGTGTTTATGTAGTAACTACTTGGGGTAATGGTAAAGCAACGGGATGTACAGCTAATTCTGCTATGCAAATAACTGCGAGTCCGGCAACTATTGCGATTTCTATTAATCACGACAACTACACAAATAAGTGTATTAAGGATACCGGCATTTTTGCTGTGAATATTTTAGGTGAGAATGTTGACCCAATTATTATTGGTTCTTTTGGTTTCAGAAGTGGTAAGGATGTTGACAAATTTGAGGGTATAGAACCACTTGTGAAAGAATTTACACCAATATTACCACAAGCAATTTCTTACATAACCTGTAAAGTGATTAACACTATGGAAACGGATACTCATACAATTTTCCTGGGTCAGGTAACAGATGCCGGCAATCTTTCAAAAGATGCTCCAATGACATACAGTTACTATCATAAGGTTGTTAAGGGTTCTACACCCAAAAATGCACCAACATATAAAGGTGACTAAGTTGACAACCCCTGTAATAAGTGCTATTATGCACACAAAGGGGTTTTTATTATGAAAAAGAGGATTATAGTACCGAAAGTTTCTAAAGTTTTATTTGTTTTTATGGCATTGTCATTTTTACTAACATTATGTATTGAGTTGTTAGAAAAGAAGAACATTTACTTATATGTATTTGGTCGTAGTGTTGAAGATGTTACTCAAATAGTTACTGTAATAGGTTTATTTTCTTTGATAGGTGCAGTTGTTTTTGTTGTTTTTAAGAACGTAAAATCAAAATTGATTCTGGTGACAAGTTCAATTATATGTGTGTTTTTTTTAGTACTAGGGATTTTCGTTTTAGATATAAATACACCAGTGTTTGATAACTGCTATGAGTTTTGTTCCGAGGATAAAAAACACCAGATTGTAGTTAAAGAAACTTCATACTTATTAGGTGGATTCGGATACATTTATGAGAAAACTTCTGATTTTACTATGACTGAAATTGGTTTGTATTCAACCGATGATGGCTTTTTGCCCATTAAAAACAATACTTTCGAATTTGTATGGTATGATACTGGCTTTGATTTTTGTTATCCATACAGATGCAATGAAGAATATGAAATTGAGAAGATAGAATATGTTAAATGAGAAAAAATACAGAGAAATCTGTATTTTTTCTCATTAATACTTGCATATTCAAAACAATAGTGTTAAAATATTGTTAATTGTTCAACATATTGTTAGAGGTGTGAAATATGGCAAGTAACAGAAAAGATTTAAGAACAGAGCTTCGCACAATGCGATTCGAGTTCGATTTATTACAAAGAATTCCTTGTAGCGAAGAAGAAAACAGGGCTTTTAAACGCTACTTAGAAGATGGTCAGGATTTACCACAGGGCGTTTATCGTTACAGAAATTCTGATGGCAAGAATTCTGAATCAGAGTTTTATACCGTTTACGAGCCAGATTTAAGCGAAAGAGAAATTACAGAATACCTTACCTTAAAAAAATTGCAGATTTTAAATTCAATTAAAAGCACTATTGCAGTGTTTGGTTCGGTAATTTCTGCATTGCTTTTGGTGCTTTTGATACTAGGGTTGTTATAATTAGGAATTAGGAACTAGGAATTGGGAAACAGGAAACAGAGATGTTAAGCTCTGTTTCCTATTTTGTTTTTTATGAATAAAATTTCTTTGTGCTGAAATAATAGTAAAAAAAGAAAGGTGATTTTATGAGTATAGCTTTGAATTTATATTACAAAGGCAAAAATGGTGCTGCGAAAATGTTTATGGAAGAAATGGAAAAAAGTGGCGTAGCAGATAACACAAGAAACAAATCCGGCAACGAAGGTTATGAGTATTTTTATTCTGTAAGAGATAAAGAAATGATTTTGCTTGTTGAACGCTGGAAAGATGATGACGCTTTACACTTTCATCACAATTCAGATGATATGAAAAAACAAGCAGAGCTTAAAGATAAATATGAACTTACCCTTGAAGTTAAAAGGTATGTAAGTGAGTCAGTAAGTCAGTAAGTCAGTAAGTCAGTAAGTCAGTAAGTCATATCAATATAAAAAGTTCTATCATTCAGTTTACGAAAAACTAAAAATGATAGAACTTTGTTGCTTTTTATGTCACTGGCCACTGACTTACTGACTCACTGACCACTAACTATTTATTTAAACGTAAGATTTGCATATTTATCCCACTCAACGCCACCTAAGTTGAGCTTGCTTCCGTTTGCGGTAACGTTATCTAAAGTTGCGTTAATTGAGTTCTTTTTACCATTAGAGGTGAATTTAGGCTTGAGCTCACCTGAGTATTTAATGTTTCTGTAAGTAACATTATTAATCTCAAAGTTTTCAATGTCACTTCCATAAATAAGACAACCAATAGGTCTGCCTGTGTCTTTAAATATTTCAATATTGTCAAAAGTGATGTTGTTAATTGAACCACCTTGTTGCTCAACAATAATTGCAAGGGAAGAAACTCTGTCGTTATCCCATGTAGCATCACGATAAATAACAGCAGAATCCTTGAAAGTAACATCACTTATTGGTGAGTGAACCTCGCCACAGATGCCAAAGCATCTTGCTTTGCCACCCCAACCAATACAGTTCTGGAATGTAATGTTTTTACTGTGAATTCCTGCAGGTCCGCCTAAGCCTTTAACGTCAAATAAGTCATCGCCAGTTCTGCAGAAACTTCTGTTAACCAAAACATTTCTTGAACTGCAAATAGCATAAGCGTCAGAGTTCATTCTATAACCGAAAATATCAACATCAGCAATATTGACATTATCGCAGTTGTATGTAATAAAGGACCATTCAGGTGAGTTAACAATTTTTACACCTATTACTTCAATATCTGAGCAGTTTGTGAAAACAATACCACGACGCTCTCTGCGGTCAAGTCTTGTTAAATCTATAATACCACGACCGTAAAGCCTTACATTTGAGCATCCGTGGAAGTTAATGAATGGCATTCTTGTAAGACCAATGCTGTTAGATTGAAGTGCTTCATCTTCAACATAAAGATTTTCGTCGTTTTGTGAGTTAATATCATATTTATGGTTAGCAATAAGGTAAGCACCTTGTTTTAAATAAATAACGGTATTACTTTTTCTTATGTTTATATAGTCAATCTTATGAACGCCACTCTCATAAACAATAACATTTTCTGCACCATAAGCAGTTTTTAATGTATTAATAGTTGCGTTGTCATCTATTTTTTCTTTAACAAAAAGAGTGAAAGCAGATTTCTGACCAGCATTATTGAAAAGGAACGTGTAAGTACCAAGGCCTGTAACCGTTGCTGTCATTTTATAATTTTTAACTGATGGTGTAACGTTAAGTGATTCTGGTAAGCAGATAGCATTTTTGATTTTGAAATCATCTGAGTCAAGTGTAATGTTGATTTTACCTTTATCGTCAGAATTTATATAGATTTCGGCAAATGAATGTAATTCACCTTCTTCAGTATCACCAACGAAAACAATGCTTGAATAAACAGGAACGCTTGTGTCGTTTACTTCAAGTGTGTAATAAGGTGAAATAACAACGCCGTTAACATCGCTGTAGCCTTGGCATTCTTCATATTCACCATCACCAGTAACAGCACGGCTTCTGTATTTCTTTTCGCTTATTCCATTAGCCTTTAAGGTTTTAACTGCTTCATCAGGATATTTGAGATATGTGAAATTCGCAAACTCAGATACAGGAGCACTTGTTGTTGGCTCAGTAGTTACTGGTTTTGTAGTGGTTGGTTTAGTTGTGGTTGGAATTGTTGTAGCCGGTTTTGTGGTGGTCGGCTTTGTTGTGGTTGGAGCTGTTGTAGCTGGTTTTGTAGTGGTTGGAGCCGTTGTAGTCGGTTTTGTAGTAGTTGGCTTTGTTGTTGATACTGTAGTAGATGGTATATTAGTACTTTCAACAACTGTTGTGCTTTCTGTTTCAACATCTAAATCTGGCAATGGCGCAAATCCCATTGAGTTTAATATTGAAAAAACAGCCATAAGTAAACTAATAATTAATTTTATATAATCCATAGTACTCATTCCTTCTAAGAATAATTATAAATTTTTTAAATTATAACATTTTAAAAATAAAAATAAAAGTATAATATTGAATAATTTACCAATAATTTAATTGGCGACAATCGCTAATTTAAAAAAAGGTGATGTTTATGGAGAAATATGTTTGTCCCTGTGGCTATGAATACAAGGTTGCAGAAGGTGACCCGGATAATGGCGTAGCACCAAACACTCCTTGGGGCGAGGTTCCTGCAGATTGGGTCTGCCCGATTTGTGGTTTGGGTAAGGATGAGTTCGAAAAGGCGTAAAAAAAGCTGGTTGGAATCTTTTGGGATTTCAACCAGCTTTTTACTTTTTTCACAAAAAACAGTCTGTAAATTTTATATACA
>CALFTN010000062.1 GCA_937916395.1 uncultured Clostridia bacterium
TATAAAGTTTAAAACAAAATTTAATGTGAAAAGAATTACACCTACTATAATTCCAAAGTGAACATCACCAACAAAAACACCAAGCCCAACACTTAAATTATTAACCGCAATACTGTAAAGAACAGGGGAGAGTATAAAGCAAAGTGCAGAACCAGCGCAAAGCACACAGTTTATTGTTGCTTTGAGTGAAGATGCACATGCCAGAATACAAACGAAATTTAAAACCCCAAACACAACGGCTAAATATAAAAGTAAAAGTGCAATAAATATAAAGGCAAAGCTTATGCCGAATTCTGGGAGCTTAACTAAATTAAGTATTGAACCCCAGTTTATATTAAGTAGGTTGTTTAAGGTGAAATCCAGAAGTGAAACCTTACTTGTTTCTTCACTTAAAAACGGAAGATTAAATATGTATGATGCAACCGGTAAAACGAGCACAACTAATGGCACAAATGTGAAAATAAATCTTATAATTCTTAATTTGTTGCCAAAAAGAGCACTTTTGAAGTTGGTAGTAAAAGTTCTGAATTTTGCCCAGGCAGCTTCAGCCTTTTTTGCATCACGCTCCAGCATATTTTCCCAATCGTAGTTAGGAATATTTGTGCCACAATGAGGACACTCAGCCTTAACATTCCAAAAATGCAACTGCTTAAAACAATGTGGACAATATGACAATTCAGCCACCACCTTAAATTTATTAATAGTCTAAAACTCTAAGAATATTCTTAACCTCAATACCAAGAGAGTCAATCTTTGCTCTTGCGTCTTTTTCATTCATTAATGGTGTAACAAAAGCGATTTCTGTTTTTGACTCAGCGTTAAGAATCTGAACATCAGTAAATGACGCTTTAACCTTTTCAGCAACTTTATTGTAATCATTAACAGCGGCTCTTATGTAAAGTGAAGAACTTTGCTCTAGTGGGTTGATAACATAATCATTTTCAGCATCTTCCCAACCAATAAGTTTTCTTTTGTCAGTGTGCTTTGCACAGTCAATAACATCTGCAACAACAGCACTTGCTGTTGGGAATTTACCAGCACCTCTGCCGTAGAATACTACATCACCCACAGCGTCGCCACGCACAAGAATTGCATTAAACACATCTGTAACAGAAGCTAACTGACATCCATTCTTAATAAGACAAGGACCAACTGTAGCAGAGATTTTACCGGATTCAAGCTTTTTAGCACGGCCAATAAGCTTTATAACGCCACCCCAGTTTTTTGCGTAGTCAACATCTTCTTTTGAAATATTGACAATGCCTTCTGTCTCAACTTCATCAGGATAAACATGCTTATTAAAGCAAAGTGAAGCTAAAATACAAATTTTTCTTGCAGCATCGTGACCTAAAATATCTGCAGAAGGGTCTCTTTCAGCGTAGCCATTTGCCTGAGCAATTTTAAGTGCTTCGTCGAAATCCATACCCTCATCAATCATTTTTGTGAGAATGAAGTTTGTTGTGCCATTAAGAATACCAGCAACCTCCTGGAATTCATTTGCAGCAAGACACTGGTTAATTGGTCTGATAATAGGAATACCACCACCAACACTTGCTTCAAATAAGAAGTTTACATTATTCTCTTTTGCTAACTCTAAAAGCTCGTAGCCTTTTGCGGCAACAAGCTCTTTGTTTGAAGTAACAACGCTTTTTCCAGCCTTTAAAGATTTTGAAACAAAATCAAAAGCAGGGTTTACACCACCCATTGTTTCAACAACAATTGCAATATCTTTGTCGTTTAAAATATCGTTGAAATCTTTGGTGAAAAGCTCTGATAACTGATGTGAAGAAAAGTCACGTATATCAAGAATTCTTTTTACATCAAGAGAAGCTTGTCCGCTTCTTGAAGCGATAGTTTTTTTGTTTTTTAGGATTAATTCGACAACGCCTGAACCGACTGTGCCAAATCCCATAACTGCAATCTGCATATTTTACACCCCGAGTATATATCTTTACATTTATGTATTATTATACCATTTTACCATAAATCAATAGGATAATAAAGAGTTTTTTACAAAAAAATTTAAAAAAGTTAAATATTGTAAAAAAATTGTGTCAATTATGTAATTACCATTGTATTATTTATAAAAAAGGTATAATATATAATGGTAAATTTTTCAACTAGGAGAAAATAATGGATAGTGTTATTGAAAAAAGAAAGTCGTTCATAATTAATTTCGTTTACACAGTTATATGTGTAGGGCTTTTTTATGTTTTTATAAAATATTGTCTCGGAGTTTTATCTCCGTTTATAGTTGCATTTGTTCTGGCTTATGTTCTACAAAGACCGATTAAATGGGCAAAGAAAAAACTGCGTTTGAAATCACATGGTATAATCTCATTTTTACTGGTGTTGCTGGTTGTACTTATCGTTATGGGCGTTTTGTCGATTGCTGTGCTGGTTCTTTTTAATGAGTTGAAAGATTTTGCAAGCTATTTAACCACGCAGTTTTCTTCAATTGATGAGTTAATTGTTACTTTAGAAAACTATGCTATGGGCGTAATTGTTCGTTTGCCAGAGGGGATAAGAGAAACAGTAGGCGATTATGTTACAGATGCTTTCGATTCTTTAGGCAAAGGTCAGGCTGAACTCGATTTATCAATGCTTTCTGCACCGTTAAGTGGAGCTTGGAGTGTTGTAAAAAGTTTGCCGTCGACAATTCTTTCAATTGTTGTTGCTGTTGTTTCGTGCTTCTTTATGGCTAGTGATTATGACAAGGTTAAAGATTTGTTTTTAAGCTTCTTTAGCGAGAGTAAAAGAAAATCGCTTGTGAAAACAAAAAGAACAGCTATAAAAGCTATAGCAAAGCTTCTTAAGGCATATATCACAATTATGGCTATTACTTTTGCAGAAATGTTTTTAGGACTTTTCCTCTTAAAGCTTATAGGTGTTTATGATGGTAGCTATATTGCGATTATTTCATTTGTTACTTGTATTATAGACATTATTCCTGTTCTTGGTACCGGTACAGTTCTCATTCCTTGGGCTGTTTATAATCTTATATTTGGTAATTTCGGAATGGGCATTGGTCTTCTTGTGATTTACGCGGCTATTACCGTTATAAGGCAGATTGTAGAACCAAAGCTTGTTGCAAATCAAGCTGGTCTTCCTGCCATTGTTACAATTATGGCTATGTTCCTTGGTGTAAGAATTTTTGGTGCATTGGGTATCATACTTCTTCCATTTACAGTTATAATTTTAAAACTTCTTTACGACGAGGGTGTTCTCTTTTCTAAAAAATCAGTTTCCCAAAAAGCTGTTGCTAAAGAAATTAAGGGGAGCAAGTGATGATAGATTTTAATTATACTGACATTCACTCTCATGCTCTTTGGGGAATGGATGATGGTGCAAGCGATTTCAAATCGACACTTGAGCTTTGCAGACTTGCTTATGAAACTGGTACAGATATACTTTTTGTAACCCCACATATAATTCATTGGGAAGATGCAAGTGCACTTTATGATGCACGTGAAGAAAAAGTTGAGTATCTTAGAAATGTGCTGAGAAGTGAGGGCAGAGCTTTAAGGATTGTTAAAGGTTTCGAAATTCTTTGCGATGATGATATTTTTGGTATCAAGTATTTTGAACCATATACACTGAATGGCTCAAAGTATATTCTTATTGAATTCAATTTTTACAGAACTACTGAAGAGGATGTTACTGCATGGTGTTCATATCTTTTGAATAATGGTCTGGTTCCTGTGATTGCACATCCCGAACGCTATGAGTTTGTTAAAAATGATATAAGTGTTATAGAACGTCTTGGCGACAAAGGTTGTCTCTTTCAGATTAATGCTGGTTCACCAGTTGGTGTGTTTGGCGATATCGAATGCGATGTGGCGTTAAGAATGTTGTTTTCTGGTTATGTTGATTTTATCGGTTCGGATGCTCATGACCTCAGATGGCGTAATACTGATATTGATATTTTTATAAGAGATTATCCAGAAGATTTGAATGATGATTTGTTATATATAGCACTGTGTGAAAATCCGGATAAGCTTCTTAACAACGAAGACATCATTCCAAAAAGACTTGGTAGATTGGTCGGTTTTTAAGTTTTGTTAACAAAAAATTTAAATTTTTTAAAAAAATATGGTTTTAATTCTTATAAAGAAAAATAAAACGGGAATTATGTGTTATTATTTCCGTGTAGATAGAATAAAGGAGGAAACAATTATGGGTGATATGTTAGTTTCTTTATGGTCAATTATGGCAAACTTTGGTTTTGATACAGCTGACCTTGCGGATAAAATTGCAAATATTATTGCAAAGGATGAGAATGGTTCTTATGTAGGTACTCTCGCACCTGTTGTAGATATTCCACTCATCGGTACTGTTATCGGTCTCTTTGCTGATATTGGTAGTTCAGCTGGTAAAGTACCACCAACAACGACTATTTCTTAATCACAGAAAAGGTTAACACAGAGAGTGTAGATTACTGCACTCTCTTTTTGTTTTTACAATTTGTTTATATTTTCAAAATACTTTATTGAAAAGTTTTATGTATTTTATATATAAGTATATATATACACTAAAATACATGGTTAAGTATGCAGGGGTGTTTTTGTGGATAGTAATAAAAATAAGATTGACGGTAAAAGCAAACAAATTATAGTTGGGATTTTTGCATTCTTGCTTCTCTTGACCTTTTCAGCGGTTATGTTGATAGCGGCAAAGATTTTGAAGGATTCAGATTCGACACTAACAGGTGAGAGTTTTAGTAGCAGTACTACAATTAGTGGTCAAATTAATGATATCAATACACCTGACAACACAGTTTCAACTGTGGAGGCTACTAACGCTACAAAATCTCAGAATATTGATAATACTGAAGTAACAGAAATTATTTCTGTTGAAGGTTTGGAAGAATTTACTAAGACAGGTGAAAATCAGATATCAGCTTCACATGATAATGAGTTCATAAAGTTGATTGTTGAGGAAAAAGGTGTCAATGCAGAAAGACTTGTAGCTATTTATGCAGTTCCTGATTTAGGTAACAATTTTGTGCTTGAATTTGATAACAAGCGTGATGATAATGGTAAAATTATAAGAAGTCCAAAAACATTAAAAAAGATATACCATATTAATAAAGAGCGCAACATAACAGTTGCTACAGGTAAACCGACAGGGAATGAGGGTGTTGATTACGGCACAAGTCTTATGACTTATTATCTTATAACAGATGTTGTAATGCCGGAATACCCTGATTATTTTACTGATGTAGGATGATTTGTACAAACCGGAGCTGTTAAAAAAACACTCATTTAGTGAAAAATACCTACTATACAACATTCACAAAAAAATATTGAAAAATTCTCAAA
>CALFTN010000063.1 GCA_937916395.1 uncultured Clostridia bacterium
GATGTCCTTAACGGAGAAAACAAAAAACCGAATAGGATAAAAATAATAGCGGCCACTACAAGCATGAGTTTGCAGTGACCGTTATTTTATTATTGCTTATCGTTTCCAAATGGATTCTTTGTCAAGTAAAAAACCATATAATATTTTTTTCTCGTCCTCGCTGGCATCTCCAATTTTAACTCTATGCTGAATTTTAGGAATGAGTATTTCTTTTGCTTTTATAAACTTATCCATATACTTGGGTTGTCTTGCAAAATTAACCCACATATAATTTGAAAAATCTACGCAATTAAAATCAAAAGTGTCAGGGTGCAGTATAAACTCAATAAAGGATGTTTTAGTGTTGAGATTATCTAATCGTTGTAGCCCTGATGTATCGGATATTTTATCGGTTAGAATTAAAAGATATAATATTTCTAACTCGCTTTCCAAAGGATCGGGATAGGATCTTGCGGCAGTCTTGCTTTGCTTTTCATCTGTAGAAATAATCTCATCTACAATACTATTAATTTTATCCTCTGAGAAAACTATAAAATCACTGAATACAAAATCAAGCAGATATTTATTTTCAATAGAAACAAAATGTGTTTCTATATATTCTTTGATTTCTTGCTTAATTTCGCCCTCTGGTAGAGATTGAAATAGTAATCCGACACTTGTAATTTTTTGATTGACATTCTCAAAACTATCAATAATTGATTTTATGTTTGTCGCAGTCTCCTCATCATCATTTTTAATAAACGATTTCAAAAAAGCTCGTATAGAATAATGACTAATATTGTTCTCATACTCAAAAAAATGCTTTGATTTCAAAACGGTATTAATTATGTCATAATTTGATTTTGATACAACATTTTCGCACAAATCAACAAAGACTTTTAAGCAAAGACGAAAATCGGGATAATGAATAGAAAAGAAGTATTCATCAAATTTTTGGTTTGAGAATAATCTAACTACGTTCTCCTCTAAGAGTCTCTTGTTTGATACATCTAAATCAATGTGATTTATTAATACAGCAAGATTAACAAGAGCATTCCAAAAGGAGGATCTAAAATGTATATCCAAAGTTAAAATAGACTCTACAAGATTGTTAAAAATATCAACTAAATATTTTTGATCAAAGTAGATAGACAGTTTTTCAACATGGTAATTATCAAAAAATTGTATGAGCTTTTTAGTGGATATGTATTTTGTCATTATATCAACATCTACAACAGTAATTTGATACTTTTCTTTGTTTGATTGTATACCCAACCAATGACTTTCAGACGGAGAGTATTCGCCATTAGTACAAATTATTGACTCTATATATAATGCGAAAATCTCTGTAATTTCTGCACCAACACCCTCGATGAAAATATTGTTATAAAAGATAAAATTGAACAGTTCTATTGCAATATTTTTTATCTTATAAAAATGTCCTAATGTTCCTCCACCTAAAGAAACCGTATTTCCCTGATAATGTTTTTTCAATTCAGAGAATTGTTTTTCTATATAGGTTTTCTTGCTACTGTATCCATCAAACATATCTGCAAAGAACGATAAACATTCTCTTTCGGATTTGCGTGAAGTGTTGTCGATAAACGCTTTTACTTTTTGATAATTAGCAGTATATATTTTGAAGAAATCTAAATATGCTTTGTTTAACAAAAAAGTCGTTTTTTGCGAGCGAGTAAGGGAGGTAAAATCAATCCCCTCATACGCAGTATAAATTGCGGCATCGTAAAAACTGAACAAGCTATGATAGAAACACGAACTTATAGAGTTATACGCATCCTTAGAAATAAAATCCTCTAACGCCTTGTAATCATTAGTTAAATAAAGTTCAAAAGTTTTTTCTTGAAATAGTGTGATTTGAGTTCCTTCATGGAATTTGTACGTTAATTGAGGATTAGGTGGATTCCAATAGCTGATTATTCCTATGCCGGCATCTATAAATCGTTGTTTTATACCTATTGCTTCAGGAGTAGAAGAATCAAGGTATGATTTTAATTTTTCGTAATCCTTTTGCTCAAACAACGAAAGTTCGCCTGCCGTTTTTTCATGTCTTCCGATATGTAAAAGCTTTAACAAATTTTTGTAATCGATATAGGAATATTGCTTTGCGAATTCAAGGAAATTGTTAATAAATATTTGAGGCTCAAAATTGCTTTCTAACGACGGATTTTCAACAACACTCAAAAAACTATATAATCGCTTTCCTTTTTCATTCCCCAAACAATAGGGAGTATTTTCGACTTGAGGTATATTGTGTATGTTGATAATGCCTATTGAATTATTTTCAAAATATGTTTGCTGCCTTTCGTCGATAGTGTCCTCGTCGAAAACAATGTAACCTACCTTTACTCCTTCCAATGCATCATTTTGGCTACGCATATAATTCAACCAACTGATAATTTGTTTGATATTATAATCATTCAATGAGTAGCCCAAAAATAATACTGTATGGTCAGTTAAAAGTGATTTTATAAAGAGTTCTATTAAAACTCGATCTTGCGAGTAATTTAGATAATCCTGTTCTTTCAACACGATAGTAGATACATCATGCAAATCACCGTGCATCTTAATGATATATTTGTTTTTCGTTGTGTCGAGCAAATCTTTATCTCTAACAATAACTTGATACTGTTCTCTCAATTCACTTGTAGAGGATTCAAGTAGAGTATCATAATTTGTTGTTATGATATGAGCTGGATTGATATTAAATATTGCTTTAGATAACGGTGCATCCACCGAAACATCTTGCATTTGTTCTGCTAATATTTGATTGTATAGATCGGGATTTTGATTATAGACATACTGTGGTATTTTCAAGAATTCATCATTGGAATATTCTTCTCGTAATTTGCAACCATCCTCGCAACCATCATCCTTGTGCCTGCAATCATCGCATTTTGAATAGTGAATAGCATCAGCCATCGCTTTTACAAGGGCATACCAACTTGGCATACCTTCAACATTGCGTGATACTCCAGCCCCCACAAAAACTATGAGTTTGTTGTTTTCGGCTTTTTCTCGAATTAAATTAATAGATTCAAGCAACTTTTTAGAATCCATAATTTATCCTCCATTTAAAACTTTAAAACACATCTTCAAGCGGTTGCCAAGCATCGTCAGCCATATCAATAGAAAACTCCGTGTTATTGATATACAACTGATTGTCTTTATCACGCACGAATCCCCATTGAATTCCTTGCTGTGCGGCATAGTCCTTGAAAGCGTTAAATTTGTTTTCAATCTGGTCGTCGATATTCTTATTCTTGCCTTTGCTTTCTCCACCTTTGGTTTCGATTATCCAAATAGTGCCGTCTTTCTTTTTAACGATATAATCGGCATAAAACAACCATTGATGACGAAGTCCGTCAATATAGACGATAGAAAAATACTGCTGACCGGAATCACCATTTTTATAAACCCATTCAATATCCTCACGCTTTTCGCAATGCTGTTCAAAGAGCATTTCCGAAGTACTGCGAACAACGCTGGTAGCGAAGCCTGAAGTGTAGTCGTGGTATGCGTTTGAAAGATATTCAACCTCGTTTTTCACGTTCGGATCATATTTGAAAAAGTCCTGTTCGGGAATATGAAATTCGGTAGTCTTGGGCTTCAAAATAAAGCTCATTTGTTCTGCCATGCCCGTAGTAACGGCACGAAAGTCTTGCTTCAGCTTATGCTCGTTATTGATAACGAAGGCATAAAATTCTCTTGTATCAAGAGCAACAAGATTTTTTGACATATTACCACCCTTACGGAAAAGGCGTTCCAAAATCGTCTTGACCTTTGCCGTCTGCATACTGATAGCGGTTTTAATTGCATCGACGCTATGAAGCAGATAGATACCATGTTTGTGCGTATCGACCGCTTTCTTTGTAGACAAATAGTTATCGCTCGTAGCCACAGATGCAGTACGGACAAACATTCCTTCAAGAACTTGTCTACGAATATTCGTACCGAATACATAGCCTGCATCGGCAAGCAACATTTGATTCTGCTTTTTATCGCTACCGAGCTTATATTTTGCGACAAGGCTATCATAGAGCTTATTCAAAACCTCACGCTCGCCAAGACCGCCAAAATCAAGGTCTCGCATTTGTTTTTCGAGCGTAAAGGTTTTGCATTTTTCTTTCAGGAAAAGACGGCGAGTTTCGTACGCTTTGTCAACGCTTGCAAGTAAACCGGCTTTGTACTTTTCATCAAAGGTATAAACATAGCAGAAATCAAGCAAATCATCGTCATAATGCTTTGCTTCGGGCATTCTGCGAATACGACCAATCGTTTGAATTTCAAAGCTCTCGCTCATACCTTCACGGAGCTTGACGAGGATTTTCGCTCTGGGGCAGTCCCAACCCGTACTAATCGCTTGTTTCATCAAAAGGAAAACGGGAGTGGCATCATTATCCGTAAGATTTTCAGGCAAATCCTTTTTGTCCTCGCTCATCCACTTGGATACCATACCGTTGTCATATGTATAACCCATAGATTCCAACTTTTTCTCAACCGCTACAATGGTTTCGGGTTGCGCGTTCGGAAACTGAATCAAAACGAGAGGACGGATTTCCTTATCAAGCGCAGTATAATGACTTGCGATATTTTTGCGTTTTTCATCGGCAAGATCAAGCAAACAATCGTAATCGTCGCCAACCTCCATGCCTTCGGTAATGCCTTCGTTTACATAAAGAGCTTTTGTAATCAGCCCTGCGTTTATGACATCGACTTCGTCGATTTCAAAATACCCAAAGCGTTTATTTTCGATAGCAGTAGCACTTACACGAATAATGTTCTTTGCGGAAAAGGCATCAATAATGGTTTTCGCCTTTGCGGTGTTGTTTGAATGCTCCTCGTCGATAATAACGATAAATTCGGTATTATTACGATGAGCCTCGGCAATGCGGTCAAATAAATTCTTCTTTTCGCCATCACGCAACGAGGTGTTATCCTTTTTGGTTACCAATTCCCAGTTAATGAACGTGGTGCTTTCCGCAGGGAAACCGCCTTGCAAGGCGTCAAAGAGATTTTGCGTATGGCGATGCGGTGCAAATTTACGCATCTTCTTGCGGCTTTGCTCCTCAAGGTCGCCCTTGCCCGGACAGAGCCAAATGAAAGCAGCGTTGCTGTTAATTTTAGTAAGGTATTCCTCGACAAAATCAATAAGAATAATCGTTTTACCCGATCCTGTGGGGGATTTTACGGTAATCGTTTGCTTGCTGTTGCTGTCGGCAACGAGGTCTATGAGCTTGAGTACAGCTTTTTCTTGAAAATCAAATAAATTGATTGCAATTCCTCCTACCATGATTCACCCACCTCCTTGAGTTCAAAATTAAAGTAATAGTCGGGGATAATATAAATATCCGTATTAGCAAACAAGTCGCATTGCTCGGTTGTAAAAAGAACGTTTTTAGAAACGTACAGGGCTTTGACATCGGGATAATTCGCCCAATTTGCTTGAAGCTCGTCCGCTTCTTCGTCGCTCATAACCATAATGTAATTGCTGCCGTCAATTTTAACGCCATGTTCAAGCTGAATCATTTCCGTCATATGTTCCAAGAGAGCATCGGACAGATATTCCTCATACCTTGATACAAAGTCGGTTTTATAATAATTGAGATTGAACGGTAACGCCGTGTATTTTCCATATCCTTCTGCTACATTTTTGAGTCGGGGATAGGTTTTGGTGTCACAAATATCATTCTCGTTATTTGTACATAAGATAAATTTACGAGTTCCGCCATCTTCTGCATTCAAAGCAATGACAGCATGTCCCGTGGTTGCACTTCCTGCAAAGAAGTCCAATACAGTTATATCGTCTTGTGGATAGAGGTTGATAATTTGCTTTAGCAAATCTACAGGCTTTTTACCATTTGAAAATTCAACTGCGCCTTCTTTAGTGAGATTGTTAATTCTAGAAGTATAATCCCAATATGTTCCTTGCAAAGATTTTTTATATAGAACACCATCTATAACTTCACTAATATCACCGAGCCAAGCGAATAATCTGCACTTATCGCCCTTGTAAAACTGCTCATACAAAACGTCTCTGTTTTTGCCGGTCTTGGGAACATATTCAATAGAAACGACGTCGTCGGTAATCCCAAGTTCTTTTTTTGCGTTAATTACTCTTGTTCTAATAGAGGATTGGGCATCCTTTGCTTCAAAAATACGAGTTCCATATTTATAGTAAACTTCTTTTTCGGTAAGACCTTCATCTACCATAATTTGTTTTACTGTTTTAATAACGGCATTTTTTCTTGTGTATATTTTGATTTCGTTGCCATCACCGTCAACGGTAGAACCTACATACTTTTTATCGCCTTTTTCCACTAAAACAGAGGTGTAGTGCCATGTCTTGCCTTCCGCACGATACTGCTCAACAACAGAACTCATTTCTGTATAGGTGTAAGCACCGTTAAACAAAGGTAAGAAGTCATAGGACTTTGCGTAAACAAGAATGTATTCGCAGTTTTTCTTAAAACGCTTGTCCTCGCCACCGCCGGATGCGCCTGCAATATTTTTCATATTGACACTTATGATATTTAAGAAATTGCTTTCGCCAAAAATATCATCGCAAAGGCACTTAAGCTGTGCCACCTCAATATCGCTAATTTGAATGAAGATAACGCCTTTTTCGGAAAGAAGCTCTTTTGCAATCAATAAACGCTTTTCCATAAAGGAGAGCCATTTAGAGTGACGGAAAGAATCCTCCTCGGCTACATAATTATCATCGTAAACAAAATCTTCGTGTCCCGTGTTGTACGGAGGATCGATATAGATTAAATCGATAGCACCCTTGTGTGTTTTCTCCAAGAGATAAAGGCTATGCAGATTATCGCCCTCAAGCAGAAAGTTATAGCGATTATCAGGAATGAGAGATATTTCTCGTTCAGGCACTTCTGTAAATACAGGGATGTTGGTTTGCATAGCAACATCGACCTTTTCCTCGTGCTGCTCCCATACAAGTCCGT
Organism: uncultured Clostridia bacterium; assembly: GCA_937916395.1. GTDB lineage: Bacteria > Bacillota > Clostridia > Oscillospirales > Acutalibacteraceae > DTU089. Next base: position 6,960 of record CALFTN010000063.1, read on the forward strand.
ACTTTTTTGAAATGAGCGCATTGGCAATCTCACCGAGGGCAATGAGCATCTCATCATCGGTTTTATGTTCTTCTTTGATTTTATCTAAAAACGCAAGCATACGCTGACGCTTTAACTGTGAAAGGTTAGGCATATCTTATTCCTCGCAAAGCTTTTTATTTAATTTATCGAGAAGGTAAATCTGAATAGAAAAGAGATACCATGATATTTTCTCGGGTGTTTCGATGCACAAGGTGGCTTCATTTACATTTAAAACCAAGTCGGCAATCGCAATATTGAAATCCGTAAAATGATGTTTTCTTAAAATATCAATTGCCTTTGAACGATCAAACATTCCCGATAGGAAGTTTTGTATCTCTTGAATATCGTTGCGCAATTGATTAATTTCATATGCTTTTTGTATTTCCTTAGAGGTCATTTTACTCACCTACAATTTCCATAATATCGTCAAAAGAGCAATCCAAAGCAACGCAGATTTTCATAAGAGTTTCTGCGTTTACGTTTTCGCCCTTGTTCAATTTGTTGAGAGTATAGCTACTCAAGCCTGCCATTTGAACAAGGTCTTTTTTCTTGATATCCCTGTCAATTAACAGTTTCCATAACCTTTTGTAACTGATCGCCATAATAACGCTCCTTTTACAAGTATTCGATAAAATTATTATATCATATATTGTAAATATAATCAATGCAAAATTGCAACTTCGCTCAATTTTACTCTAAAATAATTTGGTTTTTGCTTTTGCATTAGCAAAGCATTTTTGGTTAACAAAATCATATATTATCCCCACATTCCACTCACTTTATTCATCCACCTTGACAAAAGTTTCCTGCGTATGGTATGATAATGGCACCGAGAGATCGGCTGAAAATTGAATAATATGTGCCACGACAGTTACTACTGTCACCCTTTCGTTGGAAAGACGACGATCATCCATTTAGAGTTATAGACTCGTACATACGTCGGCACGGAACATTTTTTAGCGAACCAAACCGTTCGCTCTTTTGTGTTTCCGTCTCGATGTAAGTGCGAGTCTTTTTGTTTTGCTCTCACCTTGATTATAATTACAGGTGAATAGCAAACAATTAATCCTATCATTTATAGTTCGATTTTGTATCAACTAAAAATTATAGGATTAATTTTGTTTCTATAAAAAAACAATTATAATCGGCTTTGCCCCGAAATTTTTAATTCAGGTAGCGGGCGACCAAAGGTCTGCCCCTACAGCCATACTAGCCAACTAGCAACTAATCTATTGACACAATCTGACATTTATGGTATATTTAGAATGATAAATTATTAACATTTATTAGTAAAAAAGAGCGAAAAAATTATGCAAAAATTACAAATGAGGTGTGGTATGCAATTTTTGGAATCACTTAAGGAATATGGGTGTAATATAGATGTTGGTCTTGACCGTTTAAAAGGCAAAACCGATTTTTATAAAAGACTTATTTCTAAATTTCCTGAGGTTATTGAAGAAAATGAATGTAAGTCATTATTAGAAAGTTATCAGATAGAAAAAGCAATAGAAAAAACACATTTAATTAAGGGTGTTACAGCGAATCTTTCGTTCGATTCTTTATACTCTGCCTATACAAAAATTGTGGACTTTTTAAGGCAAGGAAATCCACAGGCGGCGTTAGAAGAATATTTGAAAATTGAAGAATTACAAAAAAATCTTATTGAACATATAAAAAACAATTTATCTTGATTAGGAGTAGTTTACCGTGGCAGAAGCAAAAAAAAGATTATTAATAGCAGACGATAGTTTTATAGATAGAGAAATCCTTCATCATATATTAGAAAATCATTTTGAAATAACAGATGCAAAAAATGGTTATGAAGCACTTGATTTACTTACTAAAAAAGAAGAAAAATATGACGCTATGCTTCTTGACGTTATGATGCCTGTAATAGATGGCTTCTCTGTTTTACAGCTTATGGAAAATAACAGAATTGAAAAATTGCCTATTATTATGATGACGGCAGAAGCAACAAAAGAAAATGTTCGTCGTGCAGGTGAATATGGCGTAACATCATTTGTTTCGAAACCATTTGATGCTGAAACAGTTTTAGAAAAAGTACATACACTCTTAGATATTGAGCCAAGAGGATTAGTAAAGGATATTGGTCCATTAAAAGAGTTTGATATTAATGATACTAATATGTATATCGGCAGACTTCAGGGTGTTTATAAAGAATACCTTAAAAACAAAGGTGTAAGCGATGAACGCTTCAAACGTGTTTCTGAATTGACAAGAATTCTTATAACACAGTACGCTTCACAATTTGTTGGCGATGAATATGAACCGGCAAAAATCAATATGATTACAACTGCAGCGTATTTCTATAACATTGGTTATATGACAATTCCTGACAGATGTATTGATTTTCCTAAGAAAAATGAGAGCGATTACAGAATGTATCAGAAGCATACAATCGCTGGTGGCAAGCTCATAAGGACTAATATTGCATCTAGCTGTAACTACTTCATTTCGGTTTGTACTGACATCTGTATGTATCACCATGAAAGAGCAGATGGAACAGGCTTCCCACATCAGCTAACAGCTGAAGAAACACCAATCCATGCTCAGATTTGTGCTTTTGCAGCACAATTTGACGAGGTCTTTTGTAAATTGGATGATTTTACACGTCAGAACTTTAATATCGCAATTAGTCAGTTAACAGTTGATGCTGGTGCATTTTCAGATGAAATTTATAAATTGGCACGTGAGTGCAAGGGTAGTATTACTGATTTCTACAGAAACAGATTTGCCCAGGGATAACACAATAAAGAACCATAAATATTGGTGGTGATTAGGTGCGAAGAAAAATTAATAAAAGGTGGAAAATAGTAGCTTTAGTAGCTAGTATTATAGTAGCTGTTCTTGGTGCTACCGCTGTTCTTGGGTTTATGCATGAGTTCAGTGATATGGTCTATAACGAACGTGCCTATCATTTGAATGAAACGGCAGCTCAGATAACTGAAACGGTGGATGTTGCTATTGACGAGCAATGGTCATTACTTCAGATAATGTCAATCCGTTATCCTACGTTTGACAGCCTTACAACAGATGAATGTGTTTCTAAAATCACAGTAATGGAAAATAATCTTGATAAAGAAGGTTTGTTGTTTGGTATTGTTGATAAGGATGGCAATGTTTTTGCCTCTAATGAAGATAAAAAGGTTTATACGCTTGACTCGGTAAATATTAATGATATTAATGACAGAGCGTTAGCAATTATAAAACCTGTTGTTGGGTCAAATACAGAATATATGACCTTTATTATGAAAAATGAAATGCCTGTAACGTTGGGTGATGGCAGAGTAATTACGCATACTGTCGTATTCTGGGAAATGAATTATTATAAAAAGATTTTCCATTCTGATGCCTACGGCGAAGAAAATACCGTTTTTATTCGTGGCAGTGAAGGTAAAAATATCTATGTTGAAACTGAAAAGTATAAGTTTATAAATAGTTTCGACTATATGACTATTTACCCTAATGTTGAACTTATAAATGGTGATAACATAACAACTATTGAACAAAACATAAAGGAAGAAAAGAGTTCAGTTACTTCTGTAAGAGTCAAGGATGACGGTCGTACCTATTTTATTACGGTTCAGCCAATGAGACACAATGACTGGGATTTGGTTATGGTTGTACCAGAAGAATTTGTAAGTGCTGAAACTGTTGACTTTGCAAGTGCTGTTGTTGATACGGGTGCATTTATTATGCTTATAATCAGTATGAGTATTTTGTCACTTGTAATTTATGTTTATAAATCAAAGAACAATACACTTCTTTTAAAGCAAGAGCGTGAATATTCAAAAGCTCTCCAGGAAAGTGCAGAAGAAGCAAAGAATGCCAATATGGCAAAAACGAAGTTCTTGTCTCACATGTCACACGACATCAGAACACCGATTAATGGTATTCTTGGTATGATAAATAAAGCTGAAAGGCATTTGTCAGAGCCTGAAATTTTAAAAGATTGTCATAAAAAAATAAGAATGTCGGCTGAGCATCTTTTGGGGCTTATTAACGATATTTTAGATATAACAAAGCTTGAAACTGGCTTGAATGATGAGAAAGATGAGCCGTTCCCAATGAGCTGTATGCTCGACACGTGTTGTTCAATAATTCGTGGTCAAATGGAAAATAAGCCTAATGTCGAATTCAGAACGGACTTTTCGAATATCCAGCACGATAGTGTAATGGGCAATAAGCTTCATATACGCCAGATTTTACTTAATATTCTTAGTAATGCAGTTAAATATACTGATAATGGCTATATCTATTTCAAGGCAGAAGAAATAGCTTTTGATAAGGATAAGGCAACTTATACTTTTACTATTCAGGATACAGGTATAGGTATGCACAAAAATTATCTTGAAAAAATATTTGACCCGTTCACAATTGATGATTCTGAAGAAAGAAAGCATCGCCTTGGTACAGGTCTTGGTATGTCAATTGTTAAGAATAACATAGAGCGTTTAGGCGGTTCAATAACGGTAGACAGTACATTAGGCCTTGGTAGTACATTTACTGTAACATTTACACTCAAGCTTACAGATTTAGAAGTTGTTTGTGATGCAGTAAAAGAGAGGGTTTCTAAAAATTCTGCCGATGTTTCAGGTATGAAGGTTCTTCTTGTTGAAGATAATGACCTTAATATTGAAGTAGCGTTAATGCTTTTAGAGGATGCTGGCGTTACGGCGGATGTTGCTAAAAATGGTCAGGAGGCAGTTAATAAATTCTTGGCTTCAAAAGAAGGCGACTACGATTTAATCTTAATGGATGTTATGATGCCTGTTATGAATGGCTATGAAGCAACTGAAAAAATCCGTTCTTCAAATCATCCACTTGCAACAACTATTCCGATTATCGCACAAACTGCGAATGCATTCCAGGATGATATAAAGAAGGTTAAAGAGGTGGGTATGAATGCTCACATTTCAAAGCCAATTGAGGAAGAAAATCTTCTTAAAATCTTAGCAGAATTCAAAAAATAATTATAAAAGGGGCTGTTAAAACGCAAGTTTTTACAGTCTCTTTTAGTTTTTACCAGTTGAAATAAATCTTATAGTGTGTTATAATAAAATGAATTCATTTGTGCAATTATTACGTTTGAAAGGAATAGAGCTATGATAAGACCAAGTAATCAAAGCTGTTATCTTTATTTTAAAGAATGTACTAAAGATTTTGGTTCATATAACGTAATTGAAAATTATGGTAATATGATTAGTCATAAAAAGTTTTTGAAGGATATAGACGCTATTGCAGGGTATCTTGATAAGAACAATATTAAAAGAGGAGATGTTGTTACACTTTTTCTTCCTAATATTCCGCAGTGCTTTGCAGCATTTTATGCTATAAATAAAATTGGTGCTATCGCAAATATTGTTCACCCTTTAATGACACCTAATATTTTAGAAGAGATTTTAGAAACAACAAAATCAAAAGCTATTTTTGTTTATGATATGATTATGGAGCCTTGTAAATCGGTTCTTGATAAATTTGATGGTATTACAGTTGTTTGTAGTACATCAGACTATGTAAGCACAGTGGCAAAGCCTGTGTTTAAGGCTTTTGAAAAAATTAAAGTAAAAACTGAAATTACAAATCAGAAAAAGATTTCTTATAACACAGTTGTTCATTTAAGCTTTATTACAAAAGCAGTGCAGAATAATGGTGAAGAAACAGCAGTTTATCTTCATGGTGGCGGCACAACCGGAAAGAGTAAAACTATCTGTCTTTCATCAAATAACTTAAATGCACTCGCATTCAAACTCAGCTTTCTTGATTCACCACACAGACCAGGTGAAGAATTCTCACTTGCAGTGTTGCCACTTTTCCATGCTTTTGGCTTGGGTGTTGTTGTTCACTTTAGTATGTGTGCTGGCTTTACAGTTATAGGTATGCCACAGTTCTCACCTGAAAAAGCTAATAAATATATGAAAAAGTATAATGTTACCTATATTGTTGGTGTGCCTAATATGTTCAAAAAGATGTATGAAGCATCTAACTTTGAGGGTGAACACCTTAAAAACCTGCGTCTTCTCTGGGCTGGTGGCGATATGGTAAGTGAAAGCTTTCTTAATGAGTTTAACTCTGTTCTTCAGAAGTGGGGTAGTAAGGGTAAGCTTTTAAGAGGCTATGGACTTACCGAGGTTTCTTCTGTTTGCACAGCAAACGTAGCTGGTGCTTATAAAGAAAATTCAATTGGTCGTCCTCTTGCAGAACTAAGAGTTGAAATCTGGGATGACCGTCATAAGAGATTGCCACCTAACACAATTGGTGAAATTGTTGTAAGTGGTGACACCGTAATGAATTGCTATCTTGATAAGAGTGACGATTGCTTCCATTTTGACCGTAAGGGTAATAAATGGGTGCTTACTGGTGACCTTGGCTATATGGATGAAGATGGTTATATCTTCTTCACAGGCAGAAAAAAGAGAATGATTATCATTTCAGGCTACAATGTTTATCCTAATGATATTGAGAACGAGATTTTAAAACTCGATTATATCAGCGAAGCCTGTGCAGTTCAGGGATATATTGATGCAAAACCGGTTATAAGACTTTTTGTTTCTCTTACCAATCCTGATTCTAATCACGATGAAGTTACCAAGAATTTAAAAGAGTATTGTAAAAAAACACTTGAAAAGTTTGCTCAACCTTCTACAATTACAATTATGGATAAGCTTCCACGAACACAAATGGCGAAAATCGACTTTATGAAGCTTACAGACACACCACCAGCTCCAGTTCCTACAAAAAAGGAATTACGAGAAGAGCGTCGTGAAGAAAAAAGAGCACAAAAAGAGTATAACGAAAGAAATAAGGAACAATGAGATAAAAATAGTGTCTGACTTTTTCAGTCGGACACTATTTTAATTTAATTCAATAAATAAACGCTTAAATTAAGAATACCTGCAAAAACAAGCCATAATACGTATGGAATATTTAAGTAGCTTGCAGTTTTTTTAATTTTAAAATATTTTATGGTGTAAATAATCACTAATATTAATAATACTAAAAGCCAAATAAATGCAAACAGATATTGTCTGAAGCTGAAGAATATAAATGACCAGCAGAAGTTGAAGAAAAGACTTAAATAATAAGTTATTAATGCTTGATTCTTTTTACCTGTATTGTAAGGCGTAGTTTCGATTAAATATGCAGAAATACCCATTAAAACGTAAAGAATTGTCCACGCAACAGGGAACACCCACGCTGGTGGGGTGAAGACTGGCTGAACAGCTGTAGCGGTAAATTCTTCGTTTGCGCTTCTTGTTGCAAAGCCTGAAATTATACCGACCAGAAGAGGAATAGCTAAGTTCTTAATTAATAGCCTCCAGTCAATATTGTTTTTCAATTTTTTTAAAAGCTCCATACTACACACCTCAGTTAAATTGATGGTAGTATATATTATTCAGAATAGTTCTCATTATATGCAAAAAAGAAGTGAAAGTCTTAAAGACCTCACTTCTTTTAATTTTTTAGAATTCAGAGAATGGTGTCGAAATTCTGCTGAGACGGAAGTTAACTGCAGCCCTTGAACGATTGAAACGATAAATACTGAATACAAGACCTAAACCAATATAAAGGCAGAGCGTACTTGAACCACCGGCACTGAAAAATGGTAAGGTAATACCAATAACAGGAAGAATCATAAAACACATACCAATATTAATAAGCACTTGAGCAGAAATCATAACTGCCATGCCATAGCAGAAAAGCTGTGTTGAAAAATCTCTTGAACTTTTAGCAATGTTAATTATTTTATAAACTATAGCAAATAAAAGTCCGAGAGCAACAATACAACCGAAAAATCCAGTTTCTTCACCAATAGAGGTGAAAATCATATCGTTTTCACTTGCAGGAACAATTCCACCTTGTGTGTAGATACCCTTGGTAAAGCCTGTACCCCAGAAGCCACCTGAGCCAAGTGCATTAAGACCCAACAATTGTTGGAAGCTTTCGGTAGAAAATTGTTCTGGTCTGAAAAGGGCTAAAAATCTGTTTTTCTGGTATTCGCTGAACACAAACATCCATATAAGAGGGGAGGCTGCAAGCGTTAAAAGACCGCCACAAGCGAAATATCCCCAATGAAGACCAGCAAAGAAGAGTAATCCTACTGCCATAATCATAAAAACTAAAGCAGAACCCATATCACCTGTGAGAATAACAAGACCAATAGGTATCATAGCGTGAACACCTAAAGCTGCAACAGATTTTAAAGTGTTTATACTATCTCTTACAAGCTCAAGATGCATTGAAAAGGTTATTAAGAAACCTATCTTAACAAGCTCAGACGATTGAAAATAAATACTACCGATTTTAAGCCAGCATTTCGAGTCTGGTCGCTCATCTGGTGCGGCACCAAATATAAGCGTAATAATCATCAGCAGTACACAGAAACCTGCGATAATAGGCCATAGCTTCATTATCAGTTCGTAATCTATTGCAGAAATGACAAGCGTTGCAATAATACCTAGTGCGGCAGCGATAATCATAACAGTTGCGTCACGTGCTATTGTCTGCCCATCTTCTAAACGACAACGTGTAGTGGTGTAAACCATAAGTACACCAAAAATAGAAGTAGCGGTAATAAGTATTAATAACAGGTTGTCAGTTTCTTGAATAAATCTTTTCGTTAAAGAAAAAAACTTTTTCAAGACCTTGCCCCCTTGATTTTATCTAAGATTATTGTTATTATTATACATATATATTTGTTTAATTTCAAGTGGGGTAAATGTTAAAATTATGGTATCGGTAAAAACATCTTCTTATGATGAAACAATAGAATACGCAAAAAAGCTCGGAAGTGTTTTAAAAGGCGGAGAGGTTATAGCATATTTTGGCGGTCTTGGTATGGGCAAAACAACCTTTACTTCAGGGCTTTGTGAAGGTATGGGAATAAATGCAGAAGTTCAGAGCCCCACATTTGCACTTGTGAATGAGTATGGTAATAGCAAAAAGCTTTATCATTTTGATATGTATAGAATTTCTACATTTGATGATTTATGCTCAACAGGTTTTTTTGATTATCTTGATACAGATGCAGTTTTAGCAATTGAGTGGAGCGAGAACATTGAAAACGCCTTACCTGAAAATTATATAAGAATTGAAATTGAACACGGCGACACCGATGACAGTCGTATTTTAAAAATGAGTGGTGACAAAATTTATGAAGATTCTTGGTCTTGAAAGCTCTGCTACCAGTGCTTCTTGCTCTGTTATTGAAAATGGTAAGGTGATTGCTCTTGAAAGCTCCAATACAGGTCTTACACACAGTCAGACATTGATGCCAATGGTAGAAAGCACATTAAAAAAAGCAAATGTTACAATAAATGATATTGATTACCTGGCAGTATCAAATGGACCAGGTTCATTTACCGGTATAAGAATTGGCGTTTCGTTAGTTAAAGGGCTTTCAGACCCATTAAATAAAAAATGTGTAGGTGTTTCTACATTAGAGGCTATAGCAAAGCCGTTAGAGAATACAGGCGTAATTGCTATTTCTGTAATGGATGCTCGTTGTAATCAGGTTTATACTGCTACGTTTGATTGTTTAAATGGCGAAATGAAGCGTTTAACAGAAGATGAAGCAATTACCATAGATGAGCTTTCAGAACGTCTGAAAAAGCAAAATAAACAATTAGTTTTAATAGGTGACGGCGCAAACATCTGCTATAGCAAAATGAAAGAGGTTATTTATAATATCTCTATTGCTTCACCTGCAATCCGTTACCAAAATGCTTCTTCTGTAGCGTTAATAGCAGAAGAATTAATTTCAAAAGATGAAAACAATGCAATTAATTCAGAAGAATTAGTGCCAGAATATTTAAGACTTTCACAAGCTGAAAGAGAATTAAAGAAAAAACAAGAATTGAAAGAAGGATTTTAAAATGATAGCTATTGCATCAGATCACGCAGGATTCCCATTAAAGGAAGAAATCAAAAAGTTTTTAGAAGAAAAAAATATTGAGTTTATTGATTGTGGAACGCATACACCAGACTCAGTAGATTATGCAAAATTTGCACAGATAGCATGTTTAAAGGTGACAGAAGGTTATGCAGAAAAAGCAATTCTCTGCTGTGGCACTGGTATTGGTATCTCAATGGCAGCAAACAAGGTTAAAGGTATCCGTGCTGCTTGCTGTTCAGATTATTTCAGTGCAAAATTTACTCGTTTACATAATGATGCTAATGTACTCTGCATGGGTGCAAGAGTTATCGGCGGTGGTGCCGCTTGTGAATTAGTTGATGTATTCCTTTCAACAGAATTTGAGGGTGGAAGACATCAGAGACGTGTTGACCAGATTATGGCTATTGAGAATGGAGAAATTTTATAAAAATTTCTCCATTCTCAGTGATATAAATCCTCACGGATTTGCGATATACCTTGCGGTGCGATATTTTGCTTTGCAAAGCGATATGCCTTCGGCGTGAATTTTGGATTTATATCATATCGCATACGAGCAAAGCGAGTATATATCGCAACTGCATTTATGCAGTTATATCGTATTTGCTTTAGCAAATATATCGCTCAATTAGTTGTTAGTTGTTAGTTGTTAGTTGTTAGTTGTCAGTGGTCAGTTGTCAGTGGTCAGTTGTCAGTTGTCAGTATTGTAGGGGCAGACCTGTGGTCGCCCGAGATTAGGAATTTAGCTGATAGCGAAGCCTTACCTCCTTTGAAAAGGAGGGGGACCAAGCTTGCTTGGTGGAGAATTGATATCAAAATACGCTTTAGCGTAACATAATGAGGTGTAATTATGGATATGTTTTTAACAGCAAAACTTAAGACTTTTGAAGAATTTATGGAAATTTATGATAGAGCACAATTAAACGCTCAAGTAGACCCGCCACTAATATTTAATGCCATGGCAAATCATGATCCTGAAAGCAGATTTAAAATTGTGAATTTTCTGATTTCTGAAGGTGTTGATTTAACAGTATTGAATTCTGAAAACGAGTGTTTGTTTCATATACTTTTTTCAAGACCTAACCATAATATCGAACAAAGTACAATATTAATAAAAAAGCTTCTTGAAGCAAATGTAAATATAAATCAGTTTGATAAGAAAAAACGTTCACCAATACAATACATTATTAATTCAGGTCTAAATGAAGATGAAATTTCTGAATGGTATGATATCATTTTTGCCCAACAAAATCTTATTTTGACAGAAAAAAATGCTTGGGGATATTCTCCAATCGAACTAACACAAAAATCTTTTCCTATGTGTCAGAAATTATTAGAAAGAATGAATGATTATGTGCAGAACAGATAACACAGATATTTGTAATTTTGATAAAAGAAAGAAGTCCTATTTATGAAAAACCAAAAATTAAAACTCACAATAATCTCGGCACTTTTCGCCGCTTTAGTGTGTGTTGCGACAATGGTCGTAAAAATTCCGACACCACTTAATGGTTACATAAATTTAGGTGATTGTGTAATTCTTGTTGCGGCTTTCACCTTGCCTTGTGGCTACGGCTTTTTAGCCGCTGGTATCGGCTCAGCTTTAGCTGATGTTCTTTCAGGCTACACAGCATACGCACCCGCAACGTTTGTAATTAAAGGCTTAATGGTGCTTGTGGTTTACCTTGTAACTAAGCTTTTAAAATCAAATAAACCAAACTTCCAGAAAATATTGTCAGGTGTTTTAGCAGAACTCTGGATGGTATTAGGTTATTACATTTTTGAAGGATTTATGTATGGATTCGCACCATCACTTGCAAATATACCAATGAACTTAATTCAAGGCGTTGCAGGTCTTATTCTTGCAGTGATTTTGATTAAAGTGCTTGAGAAGCAGAAAGTTTTGGAAAAATTGAGGATTGAAAAGCAATAGAAGTGCTGAGTGCTGAGTGCAAAGTGCTGAGTTGTGGGTCTGCGACGCTATTATAATGTTATAAAAACAACTACATTCTATCATTTAAGGCTAAATCAAAAATGAAGGAATGTAGTTTTTCTATATAATATTATTTTATTGGTTTAGGGGTATCTGTGAATTCTAAAATAAAATCGGCAGAAACATTGTAAAATTCACATAATTTTTTTAGAATGTGTGTAGGGATTTCGGTTTCTCCTGATTCCCATCTTCTATAAGTTGTAAGCTGTTTTCCTAATAACTTAGCCAAATCTTCTTGAGTTAAGTCTTTATCTTCTCTTAAATCTCTTATTCGAGAATAAATGTATTTTTGCATATAATCAACTCCTTTGCTTATTATACATAAAAACACAAAAATGTGTTGACAATAACACATTTTTGTGTTATTGTAGTGATAGTAAACAACTGGGAAGGAGGGTGATTTATGAAAAATATAATTATGGATTTATGTAGAGGTAACATTGAGAGTGAAATAGTTTCAGAGTTAACAACTAATAAATTGAAAGAACTTGAGGACTTGAAAGAGAAAAATCTAAATGATCTTTTAAAAACTTTAAATGATGATGAAAGGGAAATCTTAGAGAAGTATATAGCTTGTGTAGATGAAAGTGAATTTTTAGGTAATGAACAACTTTTTACAAATGGATTTAGTCTGGGGTTGAGAATTGCGAGTGAGGCGTTTATTAACAGCGAAGATATGATAGAAAAAAGTAATTATTAATAACTATATACAATAAGGTTAACTTACTGACTCACTGACCACTGACTACTGACAACGGCAGAATAAAAAACAGGCTATTGCTTTCGCAATAGCCTTGTTCTTTATTCTGCATCTTTTATCGCTCTTTCAAGCCAGATAACGCCTATATCCATTGCAGCCCAAAGACCTTTTTTCTCAGTCTTTTTAACAATAGCTTCTAAAGGGTTTACATTAGGGTCAGTATTTAAAAGCTGAACTGTAACCTTGTCAGCAATCTGAACACCGTGAACCTCATGAGAATCTGCAATAGAGAGCATAAGTACGAAAGGGTCATTCATATCACCATAATAAAGTGTGTTACCCTTACGAACAAGTGGTTTACCTTTAAACTCAAGAAAGCTTGTTTCTGATTTAGCCAAACTAAACACTCCTTATTCTATTAAAGTTTAATTTAACTATTAAGATATGTTTTAAGAAGAGCTTGTAAAAGTTCATCTCTGTCAATCTTACGAATTAAACTTCTTGCATTGTTGTGAGTTGTAATGTAGGTTGGGTCCTCCGACAAAATGTAACCTACAAGTTGGCTGGTAGGGTTATAACCTTTCTCTACAAGTGCATTATAAACCTGAATGAGAATATCTCTCATCTCTTTTTCGTGCTCATCTCTTATAGCAAATTGAATGGTTTTATCTGTCATAAGAACACCTCCCAGTGTATTTATAATTCTATTATAAACTATTATAAAGAAAATTACAACAGTAAATTATTAAGAAATTTCGACAAATAATGAAATTATTTCTTAAGAGCAACGTTTATCTTAGAAAGATTATCTAAAATAGAGTCAATCCAGCCCTGAACTTCTTCCATTTCAAGTGTTCTTTCTTTAGATGAGAAAATAAATCTTATAGCAATACTCTTAACGCCGTCTTTTTCGAATGTATCAATAACCTTAACGCTTGTAAGCTCATCTAAACCAAGTGAATTCCAGCATTTTTCGAGTTCACAGAACTTAGCACCATTAGAAATATCAAGTGAAAGGTCATAATAGGTTGATTGTTGAGTTGATGGTTCAACGAATGAAATGTTATCGTTTGAAACCTCAATTAAATCATCAATGTCAATTTCAATACAAACAGCCTTGCCAGTTTTATCAAGCTTTGTTAAAACTGATGGGTGAAGTGTGTGAAGAACACCTGTTTTTTTGCCACTGATAAGAATTTCTGCTGTGTTCTTTGGATGCTCGTAAGCATGAGAAGGCTTAATCTTGTTAAATTCAGGAGCTTTGTGCTTAATTGAAAGAACAAGAGTATTAACCATGTTGAGTGCTTTGAAATATAAGTCTTTTTCAGTGCCTTTTTTATCAAAAAGAACTACACCTAAAGAACGTCTTTCGTTTGCAGTACCATCTGCCTTTAAGCCTTTAACAACTCTGCCTATTTCAAAAATACCAAAGCTTTCTTTAAAGTCCTTGTTGTCTGAAACAGCAACTAAAAGGGTAGGAATCATTGAGTTACGGATAGTACCGTTGTCAGAACTTTCGATGTTAAGAACCTTAACGTTGTCTTCAACTTCAATACCAAGCTTTTTATATCTTCTTACATCACCCCAGATGTAAGAGTGAACCTCGTGAAGATTATAGTGCTTAACTAAAATATCTTTGATTTCGTTACTTTCTGAACGAACCGCTGTGCTTCTTACAGGCTTTAAAGGGCTCTTTGTTGTAATAATGGAGAAGTTGTCATATCCATAAATACGAGTAATTTCTTCAATTATATCAGCCTTAATAGTAACATCCTTTGTAGCTCTCCATGATGGAACTTTAATGTGGAAGTTGTCACCGTTCATTGTCACTTCAAAACCAAGTGATTTTAATGTTGTGTTAATTCGTTCTGTAGAAATATCAATACCTGTGTATTTATCAACATAAGCCTTGTTGAAGTCAATTTCAATCTGAGGGTATTTCTTTGTGTATTCGTCTGTAAGCTGTGAAGCAACACGAGCACCTGAATCAATAGATTGTAAAAGATATGCAAATCTCTTTGCAGCAGTTACAGTCATTTCAGGGTCAAGCATTTTTTCATATCTTGCAGAAGCATCAGTACGAAGACCAAGTCTTGAAGATGATTTACGAACAGAAACACCGTCAAAGTTAGCACATTCAAGAACAACTGAATTTGTATCGCCAACGATTTCAGAATCGAGACCACCCATAATACCGGCAATAGCAACAGGTGTTGTAGCATTTTTAATTAAGAGTGTATCTGTTGTAATATCTCTTTCAGTGTTGTCAAGAGTAGTAAATTTGCAGTCAGCATCTGGTGTGCCAATTTTAATTTCATCAATCTTGTTTCCATCAAATGCGTGAGTTGGCTGACCCATTTCGAGCATAATGTAGTTTGTAAGGTCAGCAAGTAAGTTAATACCACGCATACCACAATAGTAAAGACGAATTTGTAAAGAAAGAGGACTGATGTTTTTAGTTATGTTATCCATCTTAACGCATGAATAACGATAAACAAGGTCAGGTCTTTCAACTGTAACCTTAATTTTTTCGTCACCACTGTAAGCTAAATCTGAAAGATTAAGAGGTTTTAACTCTCTGCCAGAAAGAGCTGAGAATTCACGTGCAATACCGTAATGACCCCAAAGGTCAGGGCGGTTTGTGAGAGATTTGTTATCAACTTCAAATATAATATCATCAATAGGGTAAATCTCTTTTAAATCTGTACCATTAGGAACATCAACATCAATTTCCATAAGTCCAGATTTATCATCAGAAAGACCAAGTTCATAAGCTGAACAGCACATACCTTCTGATTCGTAACCTGCAACAGTTGCTTTTGTAATTTCACCAGCAGGAACTCTGCCACCAGCCTTAACAAAAGCAATTTTCATATTTTCTCTTACGTTAGGTGCACCGCAAACAACATCATAAACTCTGTCGCCACCGTCAACCTTGAGAAGGTGAAGCTTTTTAGAATTTGGGTGATTTTCAATAGAAAGGATTTCACCAACAACAACATTTTTAATATCTTCACCTTTAACGATGATGTCTTCTACTTCAGCAGTAGCAAGGGTAAAGCTTTCAATAAGTTTTTTTATATCAAGACCAGAAAGGTCAACATATTCTTTAATCCAGTTAATTGAAACAAACATTATTTACCCTCCTTTTCATCGTCAATAAAAGTTCTGTTAGTAAATTGTGAAAGTGATTTTAAGTTGCAACTGTTAAATACACGTATGTCTTTAATTCCGTAACGCATCATTGCAAGTCTTGTAAGACCAAGACCGAAAGCAAAGCCTGTGTATTCTTCTGGGTCAATACCACCCATTGATAAAACATTAGGGTGAATCATACCACAAGGGCAAAGCTCAAGCCAGCCTGAACCTTTACATGATGGGCAACCATCACCACCACAGATAAGGCATTGAATATCTAATTCAAAGCCAGGTTCAACGAATGGGAAGAAGCCAGGTCTTAAACGAACAGTAACATCACGGTTAAATACCTCTGAAAGCATAGTTTTCATAAAGTAAATAAGGTTTGAAATAGAAATATCCTTGTCAACCATAATACCTTCCATCTGGAAAAATGTGTTTTCGTGACAAGCGTCAATCTTTTCATTTCTGAAGCATCTGCCAGGGAAAATAACTCTTATAGGTCTATTTGCTTCTAATTCTTTTTTGTATTTAATAAGAATAGCATTTTGCGCTGCAGAAGTGTGAGTTTTTAAAAGCTGATTAGAGCTTAAGTAATAAGTATCCTGCATATCACGAGCTGGGTGATGCTTTGGAATATTAAGTGCTTCAAAGCAGTGGTAATCGTCTACTATTTCATCGTAGTCTTCAATTGAAAAGCCCATACCAGCAAAGATATCCTCAACCTCTCTCTGAACAAGAGTAATTGGGTGATATGAACCTTTATCTTCATTAAGAGGGAAAGAAACATCATAATCTTCAGCAGAATTTATGAGTGCATCTTCTTCTTTCTTTTTGATTTCATCATTTTTTTCTGTGAGAGTTTTTTCAATGAATTGCTTAACCTCATTGATAATCTGACCAGCTTCTTTTTTTTGCTCGTTAGGAATGTTTCTTAATTCGCTCATAAGAGAAGTAATAGGGCCTTTTTTACCAAGGAACTCAATTCTTAATTGCTCGAGTTCAGCTGAAGAAACAGCACTATTTACTTTTTCTAAAAATTGTTCTTTTAAAGCGTTAGCGTTTTCAAGCATTTTAGTTCTTCCTTTCAATATAGTTGTAAAATTTATGTAACAGGGTAGGGTAGAGAGTGAGTGTATTCGAACCAAATATGCCTTAAATGTCCGATTTCACGCACCTTTTGTATTTTTTTGTCTTGATATACGCCAGTATAACTTCACCAAAGAAAATCCAAAATGTACGCAAACTCGGACATTTCAGGTTCTGCGAAGTTTAATACTTGGCAATTTTTTCTGTAACAAGGCAAAACTCGCAGGAATACTGACGTATTTCAAGAGTTTTAACGATGTTACAGGGAAAAGTGACTGTATTAAACCATATCTGGTTCGAACACACTCACTCTGAGACAAAAAAATAACGCCCCATCCCAAAAGGGACGAAGACATCTCCGCGGTACCACCCTTATTTTTGCATAAGTGAATTTTCACTCTAGAGCAAACACTCTTTTGTAATATAACGGTTACTCCCGTTGTAGCCTACTTTGTTTCAACCACACCACTCACAAGTGAACTTCAAAAGTGTTTTACGAAAATGCTTACAGCCGAGGGCATTTCTCTCTGAACAAAAACTGCTTTCTACTCTCTTGCTCAACGCGTTTAAAACATTTTAGCATAATACAATTTAAAATGCAAGTGTTTTTTAAAACGATAATGCAGAATTAAACATTAAAATGCTTAATTCTGCATTGCGTAGTTTGTGTTTATTATTCGTGACCTTCACAATCACAGGTACATTCGATAGTAGGAATTCCACCAGCGCCAGGAACAACTCTTAAATAATAAGTTCCACCAGCAGGGCACCCACTAACCTTACCTTTATGCACTTCGTTAAGCAACAAAGAAATATCACTCTCGCTTAACTCAATTTCCCACGATGCTATTTGTGCCTTATCGTCTTCATTGGTGATTTTATAATTATAATCCGCATTAAAACTATTAAGCATGCACCAGTTTTTCGCTTCGGATTTTAACTGCACAATCTGAGCAGCACAGATTTTTCTGTTGCTTGCACCTATTACAGAGGTGTAAGCCGGAATACCGACAGCAAGAAGAATTGTAATAACAACCACAACTATCATTAATTCAACTAATGTGAAGCCTTTTTTCGAACATAAAAACTTAAACATAAACTTACCTCCCTATAAACCAAAAAAATGAGAATGTTTCGAGTTTCAAACGAAACTATTTCGTAACTCTTTGCAGTTTTATTGTAGCACACTTTATTAAAGTTGTAAAGAAAAAACATAAATGTTTATAACTTTTGTTAATTTTTACCAAATTGCAATTTTCTCGTTTGTTCTATATATATAACGAATGTTGGGAAAGTGTTAATAAATTAGTTGGCTAGGTAAAATTAGTGCTGAGTTAAATTTAATTCGGAGTTCGGAATGCGTAATTCGGAATTATCGGAACTGCGTTGGCAATTATATAATTGTTTATAATAGTTAATTAATCTTTTC
>CALFTN010000064.1 GCA_937916395.1 uncultured Clostridia bacterium
ATATATACTCGTTTCACTCGTATGCGATATGATATAAATCCACGAAACACGCCGAGGGCATATCGCATTGTGTAGCAATATATCGCATCGAAGATATATCGCAAATCCGTAAGGATTTATATCGCTGATGAAAACGCTAAAGCGTTTTCATCAATCCTCATCAAGCTTAAGTATCGCCATAAACGCTTCTTGTGGCACTTCAACAGTACCAAATGAACGCATTCTCTTTTTACCTTCTTTTTGCTTTTCAAGAAGCTTTTTCTTTCTTGTGATGTCACCGCCGTAGCACTTTGCAAGAACGTCTTTTCTCATCGCCTTAACAGTTTCACGTGCTATAACCTTACCACCAATAGCAATCTGAATTGGTATTTCAAACATCTGTCTTGGAATGTTATCTTTAAGCTTTTCTGCAATCTTTCTTGCTCTGCCATACGCTTTGTCAGAGTGTACCATAAATGAAAGAGCATCAACAATATTACCATTGAGAAGAACGTCTAATTTCACAAGATTTGATTTTCTGTATTCAGAAATTTCATAGTCGAGCGAAGCGTAGCCACGAGTTCTTGATTTTAATGCATCAAAGAAGTCGTAAATGATTTCATTAAGTGGTAAATCATATTTTAATTCAACTCTGTCTGCAGAGATGTAGTCCATATTTTTAAACGTACCACGTCTTTCCTGACATAAATCCATAATTGCACCAACATATTCAGGTGGTGAGAAAATGTGCGCATCTGCAACTGGCTCTTCTGAGAAATCAATAGTTGCAGGGTCAGGGTAGTGGGTAGGGTTGTCAATTTCTATAACCTCACCATTTGTTAAGTGAATTTTATAAACAACGCTTGGAACCGTTGTAACTAAGTCTAAGTTATATTCTCTCTCGAGTCTTTCCTGAATAATTTCAAGGTGTAAAAGCCCCAAAAAGCCACATCTGAAACCAAAGCCTAAAGCACCAGAAGTCTCTGGCTCGTAAGAGAGTGCGGCATCATTAAGCTGTAATTTTTCTAGTGCTTCGTGAAGATTTTCATAGTCAGCACCGTCAGCTGGGTAAATACCACAGTAAACCATAGGTGTTGCCTGTCTGTAGCCTGGTAAGGCTTCTTTTGCTGGATTACTTGCAAGTGTAACTGTGTCACCAACACGTGCATCGCTTACAGTTTTAATTGAAGCTGTAATATAACCAACCTCACCGGCACAAAGCTGTTTTGTTGGCTCAAGTGATGTTGCTCTCATATAACCGGTTTCAACAACTGTGAATTCTGCACCAGTTGCCATCATTCTCATTGTGTCGCCAGGTTTAATTGTACCATCAACAATTCTTGTGTAAACAATAACACCCTTGTAGTTGTCATAAACTGAGTCAAAAATAAGTGCTCTTAAAGGTGCATCGTCATCACCTTGTGGGGCTGGAATATCTTTAACAATTCTCTCTAAAACCTGCTCAACATTCTGACCCGTTTTAGCAGATACTCTTGGTGCATCTTCACAAGGGAGACCAATAATATCTTCTACCTCTATGCTAACTCTTTCAGGGTCAGCAGATGGCAAGTCAATCTTATTTATAACTGGTACTAATTCAAGGTTGTGGTCTAGGGCTAAATATGTATTGCCCAGAGTCTGAGCCTCAATACCTTGTGAAGCGTCAATAATTAAAATTGCACCCTCACAAGCGGCAAGTGAACGCGAAACCTCGTAGTTAAAGTCAACGTGACCTGGGGTGTCAATTAAGTTTAACTGGTAAGTCTTGCCATCATTAGCTTTGTAGTCAAGCTTAACAGCGTGTGCTTTAATTGTAATTCCACGCTCTCTCTCTAAGTCCATATCGTCAAGTAACTGCGCTGACATATCTCTCTTTGCAACAGACTGTGTGAGTTCAAGAAGTCTGTCTGCAAGAGTGGATTTGCCGTGGTCAATATGGGCAATAATTGAAAAGTTTCTTATGTTTTCTTTTGTAACAAGGGACATATTCTTGTTCCTTTCTTAAATAATTTAACTATTTTGAAAACCATAGCCGAATACTTCGTTTGATTCTGTAATAACAGTAAAAGCACTACGGTCAATTTCTTTTACAATTTTATTTATTTCTGCCACTTCGTTTGGTCTTACAACTGAAAGAAGAATAGTTTTTTCTTCTTTTGTGTATCCACCAGAAGCAGGTATAAGTGTAACACCATGCTGAATGTCATTCATAATTCTTTTTGAAATTTCTTGTGGCTGGGTTGTAATTATAAGAAGCATTTTACTTCTTGCAGCACCAAAAATAATTGCATCAACTGCTCTTGAAGTTACAAAAAATGAAACGGTTGAATAAAGAAGTGCTTCAATGCTTCCATAGACAAAAAGGGTAGAAATAACAATTATGGCATCTATTATAAAAACAAGAGTACCTAAAGAAAAATGTGGATACTTAAGTCTTATAAGCTTTGCTAAAATATCGGCTCCACCAGTTGTTCCACCACGTAAAAATATAATTCCAACACCTACACCAATAGAAACTCCACCAAAAATAGATGCTAAAAGTGGGGAGTATATATAATGCTTTTCTAAAATGAAAGGCAAAATATCAATTAAAGAAGAAGTAAGAAAAGTAGCAAAAAGTGATTTCTTAAAAAAACTTCTTCCAAATTTCTTGAATGAGAAAATAAAAAGTGGAATATTAACAGCTATAATAACCGAGCCTATTGGTATATTAAAAAGATGGTTAAGCATTGTTCCTATACCAGATACTCCACCAGGTGCAATATTATTTGGAGAAGTAAACATTGCTATGCCGAAAGAAAATATGAAAGCACCAATGGCAATAACAAGGTAATCGATAACTGTTTGTTTTATATTATTCTTTGTGTTTTGATTTTTCAAGATATTCTTCACCTGTACTTATATTAAATATGTACAGAATTCTCTCAAAATCGCCAATTAAGTAAAGGTATCCGTAAAGTGTTTCAAGACCAGTTGCATAACGATAATCTGCATCACTCTGGTTTTTAGGTACATGACCACTGTGAGCGTTTCTTCCACGCTTAAAAATGGCTTCTTCATCTTCTGTTAAAAGGGGTAAAACCTTTTTTATCATTTCAGCCTGACAGTTAGCATTAACAAGCTTTATAGAGTCTTTGTGAAGCGCGTTTGTTGGTCTGTTAGCGCTTTTTAAAAGCATTTCTCTTACTAAAAGGCTGTAAACTGCATCACCTAAAAAAGCAAGTGTCAAAGGGCTAAATTGCTTTGCTTCTGTTTTTGAAACAGGTGCTTTTGAAAAAAGTGAAGAGTTTAATTCATTAAGGCACATAATCAAACTCCAAGTCATAAATACTTACTGTGTCGCCCTCCTGAATACCACGTTCAATAAGAGCGTTTATAATACCACTTGATTGCAAAACATTCTGAAAATATTGAAGAGACTCATAGTCTTCTAAATCTGTTTTAGAAAGAATTTTAGCAAGCCACTCTGCTTCAATAATATAAACATCACCTTCAACACGAATTTTGAAATCGCGTTTTGCTGTTTTATAAATATCATTCACAGTAATTTCTTCGCGTTCATAAATCCTGATAGGTGGTAAGGTTGCAAGTTTTTTTGCGATAGCGTTTATTAAATCTTGTGTGCCTTCTAAAATAGGTGCACAAATTTCAAAATACTCATAACCTTTATCTTCAATATATTTTTTAAATGCTTCTCTCTGCTCGTCAGTCGCAAGGTCAATTTTATTACCAGCAACTATCTGTGGATAATTAGCGAGTTCTTCGTTATATTTTTTGAGTTCATCATTGATTGTTTCAAAATCGGTAAAAGGGTCTCTGCCTTCGCTACCACTGACGTCAACAACGTGAACTAATACACGGCATCTTTCAATATGTCTTAAAAATTCGTGGCCTAAACCAATGCCGTCGGAAGCACCTTCTATAATACCAGGGATGTCAGCCATAACGAAACTGCTTTCAGGCCCCATTCTTACAACACCAGGAACCGGAATAAGAGTTGTAAAGTGGTAGTCTGCAATAATAGGCTTTGCTTCACTTACAACAGAAATAAGAGTGCTCTTACCAACATTAGGAAAACCAATTAAGCCAACATCAGCTAAAAGCTTTAATTCAAGTGTAACTTCCCAGTCTTCACCAGGCATACCGTCTTTTGCAAAACGTGGCACTTGCCTTGTAGGAGTTGCAAAGTGTGGGTTGCCCCAACCACCATTACCACCTTTAGCAGCAATGAAGGTTTCATCCTTACTCATATCTGCCATAATAGCGCCAGTAGAGTTCTCTCTAATTACTGTTCCCCTTGGAACCTTAATTATTAAATCTTCGCCACGTTTTCCGTTACATTTGCCACCACGACCGTTTTCGCCGTTAGGTGCTTTATATTTTCTTTTATAGCGAAAATCTGAAAGGGTGGTAAGGTTGTCATCAACCTGAAAAACAATATTACCACCTCTGCCACCGTCACCACCATCAGGGCCACCTGCGTTGACAAATTTTTCTCTGTGGAAAGCAACAGCACCATTACCACCAGTACCAGCGGTTATTCTTATTTTTGCTTTATCAACAAACATAATTTTCTTCCTTATCTAAAAATAAAAGTACATACATCACTTATTATACTATAATAGTAAAGAAATATAAATAGTTTTTTGAGAAAAATTCAAAATTATTTAATACAGTTTTGTTGAACCAAAAAAGAAATTTTACCGAACAAAAAAGGGAACAAAAGTGTAATATAATAAAGCGATTTTATAAGAAAAAAGTCTGAAAAACGAAAAAAACACACCAAAAGTACCATTTAGAGTACAGCAACAGCAAAAAATCGCGAACATTTATGTTGACATTTACAAAAAATGTGGTATAATCAAGTCATAAACAAATGTTCTTGAGGCGTTGTTCGGTTCTCTTGGCATTAATGGAGGTATTTTTTATGACAGGTTTAACAGTTTTAAGATTTGTATTAGAAACACTTGCAGTTTTAGCAATCAGCTATGGTTTTTACAGAGAAGAGCATATTGTAAAATTTGAAAGAAAGGTTTTCCGTTTTATTAAACGTGCAGTTAAAATTACTGTTAATGAAATAAAAGAAAGCCGAAAAGCAAAAAATGCTTCAAATAACATAGTTGAATTAAATTTTGAAGAAGATGTTGAAACCCAATATGATTATTTGCTCAAAAATGTAGGTTAATTATTGACATATTATACTTTAAAGTTATAAAATGAATTTATAATTTTTTAGTAGGTGTTAAAATGCAAGTTGGTATTGATACTGTAGAAATTAAACGTATTGAGGCTTTAACTATAAATAAAGAGCGTTTTATTGAGCGTGTGTTCTCTTTAAAAGAACAACAGGAGTTCAGAGAAAAAAATAATAAATCAGAACATATTGCTGCGGCTTTTTCAGCTAAAGAAGCTTTTTCTAAAGCATTGGGAACAGGTGTTTCTGGTTTTAATTTAAATGAAGTTTCGCTTTTGCATAAAGCAAACGGTAAACCTTATCTTGAATTTTCAGGTAAAGCGCGTGAGATTGTAGAAAAAAGTAAGCTGTCGTTTGATGTTAGCATTACCCACACAGATTCTATAGCAACTGCTATTGTAATCGCATTTTGAGGTGGAAGCTTATGATTGATAAATTTTCACTTGATAATAAAAAAGCAAAAGAATTATTACCACAAAGACCTCAAAATGCTAATAAAGGTACATTTGGCAGAGTGCTTATAATTGCAGGTAGCAGAAAAATGATTGGGTGTTGCGAGTTAGCAGTATCTGGCGCTTTCAGATGTGGAGCTGGTCTTGTAACGCTTGCTTTTCCAGATTGCATTTATGACACAGTTACTTTACGTCTCACAGAAAATACCTTTATGCCTCTTCCGTCACAAAATGGTGGATTGTCAAAGAATTGTATCAATGAATTAATAAATGAGATTAATAATTTTGATGTTATTGTTTTTGGGTGTGGGCTTGGCAGAAGTAGTGATATTAAAGAGGTTTTAGGGGAGTTAATTTTAAAATCACGAAAGCCACTTATTATAGATGCCGACGGACTTAACGCTTTAGCAGAAAATGTGGATGTTTTAAAAAATGCAGAGTGTGATGTTTTATTAACACCACACCCTGGCGAAATGTCAAGGCTTATAAAGAAAGATATAGCTTTTATTGAAAAAAAACGTGAAAAGGTAGTAATGGATTTTTCACGTGAATATAATGTTAATGTGCTCCTTAAAGGTCATAACACAATTATTGCTGATAATGCTGGGTCTGAAATTTGTATTAATAAAACAGGTAATACCGGGCTCTCAAAAGGTGGTAGTGGCGACTTGCTTTCTGGGATGATTGCAGGTTTTACACCATCATTAAAAGGCGATTTGTTTAAGGCTTCCTGTCTTGGTGCATATATTCATGGCAAAGCTTCAGAAATAGTGAGTGAAGAGCTTACAGAATTTTCTACTTTGCCGACCGATTGCAGTAAGAGTATAGGTAAGGTAATTAAAACAATTATTGAAAGCGAGTGACTTTATAAAAAGGCGTTTCTTAATATTGGGTGTGCTAATACTTTTTGTTTTTACATCTTCTTGTCAAAACACTTCTTTTGGCACAAACAATTTTCAAGAAGTTGATTTTAAGGATGGTCAAAAAGTTCAGCTTATCATAGGTGGCGATATTTATAATCTCTTTGTTACCTTTAATGAAAATTGTGATTTTTCATTAAAATATTTACCTGAAGCGTCAGATATTTTTCTGGGAACAACTGTTGTTGTTAAAGGTGAGCAGGCTGAAATTTTCAGTAATGAACTTATATTTTCAAAAAATATAAATGATTTTAATAATTCCTTTGTTCCTAAAATTATATATGCTTTTTTAAAAAGCACGGATTTTAGTAATGCACCATACGTTTTAGATAAACCTAACGATGCTTTGGTTTTAAAGAAAAATGTTTTGGAAAAGAACGTTGTTTTTACAGTTAAATTGACACAAGATAAGCTTAATCAAATTTACATATTAGAATTAAGATGAAAAAACCATAAAGAAAGAACTAAAAACTTTGTATTTTAGTTCTTTTTATTTCGTTTTTAGTGTTGAAAAAATGTTGTGTATATGTTAATATTGTATTAATATTTGTATTTTAAAAGGAGAAAGTTTATGGATGCATTAGAAAGAGCTATGCTTTATGCGATTACTGATTTTTCAGGTATAGCGCTTATTGCTATAATGTTAATAAGTCGACGTAATACATCTTTAAAAAATTCTGAAAAAGTTTATTTTAACAGCACACTTTTTTCAATAGGAATTCTTTTATTTGTGAGTGCAATGTTGTGGTTCTGTGAATGTTCAACAGCACCATTGGTTGTGTTTGTTAATAGAATTATGGCAATTTGTTATAATATAGTTTTACCAATGATTGGTATGTTCTATGTTTTTTATTGCGAGTGCAGAATGTCAGATGACAGAGAAGTTCCAAAACTTAAACTTACCATTTTTCTTATTCCTGTGATAATTAATGGCGTTGTCGCATTAACCAGTGTTTTCTCAGGGGTTTATTTTGATATTGTAGATGGCAAATATGTTCGTGGTCCTCTTTTCTCGATTCCATTTGTTGTGATGTTTGCTTATCTTATTTATGCTTCTGTTATGACATTCTTAACATCAAAAAGACAAATCAATATAACAAAAAAACCAGAGTTTTTATATCTTGCATCATTTTCAATTCTTCCTATACTTTGTGGTATATTCCAGATGATTTTCTATGGTGCAGAAGTTATGGCAATCTCTATGGTCGTTTCTTCGCTTATTGTATATAATGAAATTCAAAATAAACTTATTTCTATTGACCCACTTACAATTACCAATAATAAGTGGCAGCTTAATCGTTACTTAGAAAGAGTTGGTAAAGCACTTTCTCCACAAATGATGCTTTTTGTTATGTTTATTGATATTGATAATTATCGCTCAATTGTAAGAACTTACGGCAGAGAGTCAGGTAATGAAGCTGTTGTTGAAGCGGCAACACGACTTAAGAAAATTGTTGCTGGTTCTCACGACTTTTTAGGCAGAATTGGTACCGACAGATTTGTTATTGTTGCTCAGAGACCAACATTACCAGCAGCTGAAATTACAAGAACTACATACGCTAAGAAATTTGAAGAGTTAGGTAAGCAGAATTTTAAAGCTTATGAACTTAATATTTCAATTGGTCTTGCTGGTGCAGAATCTGTTTCAAATATGGATGAGGTTGACGCGCTCATAGGTGAAGCAGAGAAGGATATGAGAAAAATTAGAAAAATTTCTAGAAGATTTTCTAAATTAAGCAAATCATCAATTTATGGTGGTAATTATTACGATGAATAATAAAAAGGTTCTGGCTTTTAAAGTCAGAACCTTTTTTATATCTTTTTCTAATTACTTACTCAAAAGAGCTGCAGCAGCTTCATCAAGGAAGATAACAACATCGTTGTGTTTTTGTAAAATTGAAGCTGGAACCTGTGCAGTAACTTCGCCTTCAACCATATTCTTAACAGCTTCTGCTTTTTTAGGACCAGTTGCAATAAGAACAATTTTCTTAGCTCTCATAATCTGCTCAATACCCATTGTAAGAGCGTAGTGTGGCATAGCACCTTCATCAAAATAAATTTTGTTTGCTTCAATAGTGCTGTCTGTAAGTTTAACTTTAAATGAACCTACTGTAAAGCTATCAGCTGGTTCGTTAAAACCAATGTGAGCGTTGTTGCCGATACCTAAAAGCTGAACATCAATGCCGCCAGCGTTGTTGATTTCTGCATCATAACGAGCACATTCTTTTTCAGTATCCTCTGCGTTACCATCGAGGAAGTGAACATTTTCTTCTTTTATGTCAAGTGAATTAAAGAGTTGCTCGTGCATAAAAGTATAATAACTGTTTTTGTCATTTTTAGGAAGATTGCAGTATTCATCAAGGTTGTAAGTTTTTACATTTTTAAATGAAATACCACCTTCGTTATAAGTTTTTATAATGTTCTTATAAGTTGGAATTGGTGATGCACCTGTTGCAAGACCGAGTACGCAGTCAGGGTTGCTTTTAACTGCATCTGTAAAAATCTTAGCAGCTTCTACACCAATTTCTTCTGCTGTTTTAAAAATTCTGATTTCCATTGATATCCATCCTTTGCAAAAAATTCTACCTTTAAATTATACCACAAAAAAATAATAATAAAAGGGGAATTTTGCAATTTTTTAAAACTATATTGAAAAAATTTTAAAATTTGATATAATTAATTAATAATGGGTTAATATTGAGGTGCTTAAATGATTAAGAACATCGTTTTTGATATGGGCGGAGTTATTCTTGAATTCAATCTCAAAAAAACTGTAACTCAGGAATTCGCTCCGGAATATCATGAAGTTATTTACGAGCATGTTTTTGGTGAAAACAGCGTTTGGAAAACTCTCGATGAGGGTATTTATACTTATGACCAGGTTATTCCTGGGATTTTAGAAAAATTGCCACAGGAGCTTCACGAAAAGGTGAGTGCAATGGTAACTGATTTTTATGACTATATGCCACCATATCCTGAAACCTGTGAGTTAATAAAAGAGCTTAAAGAAAAAGGGTATAAAATTTATCTTTTGTCAAACGCAACACCGCGATTTTTTGACAGATTTTTAGATGTACCTGCTTTCAAGTATTTTGATGGTTTGTTTATTTCAGCACTCTACAAATTACTCAAACCAAATCGTGAAATTTATGAAGCGTTCTGCAACAAATTCTCATTAGACCCTACAGAGTGTTTCTTTATTGATGATTTGGAAGCAAATATTGAAGGTGCAAAAAAATATGGAATGCAGGGATTCCAATTCAAAGCACCAGATACAACAGAGTTAAGAAGTGCCTTGAGGAATTCAGGCGTGAATATATAAAAATGTAAATCTAATAAGGAGAACTTAAAATGGATAAGAAAAAATTGATTTCAATAGGAATAGTTGTATTAACAATAATTGTAGTGATTATAGCTGCTACAATTGGTGGCGGTGATAAGGAGCCTGAGGTAATCACAACCACACAGTCAACTACCTTACCAGTAACAGAAGATGTTGTAAGAGAAGGCTATTCAGCAGAGGTTTTAGAAAAATCTTTAAAAGTTTACAAAGATGATGTTTTCGTTCAAGAGCTTGAATATCCTACTGACCACAAAGGCAAATTCGTTTTAGGTCTTGCAAAAAATCATATTTCATTTTTAGATATGAATTTTGATGGTAATGAGGATATATGTCTTACAATCTCTGCTTCAAATGGCAAATATAGCTATTATTGCTGGATTTACGATGCAGAAAAAGACGAGTTTCAGTATAATAAAACACTTTCTGCTTTAACTTCAATCAGCCTTGATGCAGAAAAGAAACAAGTAGTTTCAACGGAAGAAAAAGATGGTAAAAAAGTTTATGTTATCTACGAGTGGAAAGATGGCGAATTCAAAAAGTTAGAAACAAAAACTAAGAAACCAGCAGCAGTTAAAGATAATGTTATTGGTTCAACATCTTCAAGTAATACAACTTCAAGACCAGATAAAAAACCTGGTACTTCTAATAATAGTGGTGCTATTTCAGGCAGTTTGATACCAGAAGTGTCAAAGCCATCTGGTTCAGGCAGTGGAATTGTCATTGCAACTGAAAATAAAAATGATAAATGGTATTAATATTTGGTGAAGGTGAAAAATATGTCTGAAGAAATAAAAGTAGCTGAAACTATTCTTCCAACTGTAGATGTAGAAGCTGAAACAGTTGAAAAAGCAATTGAACACGACGTAAAGAAAATCGAAAATAATTTTAAACAAGAGACACAACAACCAGAGCCTTTCAAGTTTTTTAAAAACTGCTCAGCAACTCTTAAAAAACTTTCTGTAGCAATGTTTGCAATTAATTTGTTTTTAATTGCCGTTATTGCTGTTTTAGGCGTTGTAATGATTGGTATGTATATAGGCTTTGAGGTTGTAGCAATGTTAGCAGTTCCGCTTATTTCAGTAATTGCAATTTTAGTGATTTTTGCAAGGCTTGTTTCTGCATTGATTTACGGCTTTGCAGAAATCGTAGAGAAGCACGAATAGGAGAATGTTTATGAATCAGTTATTTGTAAAACTTAAAGAGGCTGAATGTGATGTTGAAGGTGCGTTAGCACGTTTTCTTGATGATGAAGATTTATACATACAGTTTTATGGTGAGCTTCTTCAGGATGAAGCTTTCGATAACTTAGGTCATGCTTTAGAAGAAGGCAGACTTTATGAAGCGTTTGAGTTTGCCCATGCTTTAAAGGGTATAGTCGGCAATATGGGTCTTACACCAATGTTTAATATAGTTTGTGATATTGTTGAACCATTAAGAATTAATTCTTTTGATGGTGTTAAAGAGAATTATGAAGAGCTTTTAGCTTTAAGAGAAAAGTTTAGTGAATTTATTGATTAATTTGCTTGACAAATAGAATATATGGGTGTATAATCCATACATAAATTTTTAGGAGGTAGTGTAGATGATTCGCAATTTCAAAAATCGATTTTTTTACTTTATAAGCGCGGATTGTCTATGTGCCGAGTAAAAGCGTCAAGCTTTCAGAGTGTATAGTCAATCTGCATTTCTGTTGTATTTTTATACAATGGTTGTGCAGATTTTTTATTTTTAGATTTTTAGGAGTATAATTTATGATTTCAGAAAAAATGATGAGTTTAGGTAAAAAAAGCTCAGTAATCCGTGAGATTTTTGAGTATGGCAGAAAAAGAAAAGCAGAAATCGGTAGTGAAAATGTTTTCGATTTCAGTCTTGGTAATCCTAGTGTTCCGGCACCACAGGAGGTTACCGATATAATGAAAGAATTCTTAGAAACAGTTCCGGCAGAAGTGCTTCATGGTTACACTTCTGGTCCTGGTGATATTGGTGTAAGAACTGAAATTGCAAATTACATAAACAATAAATTTAAGGTTGAAGCTTCAGCTAATCTTATTTATATGACTTGTGGTGCAGCGGCTTCGCTTACAGTTTCTTTAAATGCAATAGTAAATAGTGGTGATGAAGTTATAGTTTTAGCGCCATTCTTCCCTGAGTACAGAGTTTTTGCGGAACAAGCTGGTGCAACATTAAAGGTTGTGGCTTGTAAAACTGAGGATTTACAAATTAATTTTGTAGCTTTAGAAAAAGCAATTACAAATAAAACAAAAGCAATTATTGTGAATTCACCCAATAACCCATCTGGTGTAATTATTCCTGAGTGTGACATTATTAAGCTTTCTGAGCTTTTGAACGGTAAACAAAAAGAATATGGTACTGATATTTATCTTTTAGCAGATGAACCATACAGAGAGTTAGTTTTCACAGGTGAAGAAGTACCATACATACCAAAGTATTATGACAACACACTTGTTTGTTATTCATACAGTAAAGCACTTTCATTACCAGGTGAAAGAATTGGTTATATCTTTGTTTCACCAAAGGTAGTAAATTGTGGCGATGTTTATGCTGCTGTGTGTGGTGCTGGCAGAGCGTTAGGTTATGTTTGTGCACCAAGCTTAATGCAATATACAATCGCAAAGTGTCTTGATAAAACAGCAGATGTTTCTATATATGAGGCAAATCGCAAGGTGCTTTATGATGCACTTACAGAATATGGCTACACAGTTATAAAACCAGATGGTGCATTTTATATGTTTGTGAAATCACCAGTAGAAGATGCAAATGAATTCTGCGAAACGGCTAAAAAATATGAATTATTATTAGTTCCAAGTGATGATTTTGGTGTTAAAGGCTTTGTAAGAATTTCTTACTGTGTTTCACCAGAACAAATTAAAAATTCATTAGAAGCATTTAAAAAATTAATTGAGGAATATAAATAATGAGCGATAAGAACGAGTTACAACAGGCAAGAGCAATAATAAATGCAGTCGATAAAGAAATGGCGGTTTTATTTGAAAAAAGAATGAATGCTGCAAAATTAGTTGCCGATTACAAAAAGAAAAATGGTCTTCCGGTAGAAGACCTCGACAGAGAAAAAGCATTGATGGAAAAGCTTCTTCCAGAAATTAAAAACGAAGAGCTTAAAAGCTATTACATTGGATTTATGAATAATACAATGGAGCTTTCAAAAGCATATCAGAGAAGACTTCTTGATGGTATGAAGGTTGCTTTTTCCGGTGTTAAAGGAGCTTTTGCTGATATAGCAGTAAAAAGGATTTTCCCTTATGCTGAAAGAGTGTCTTACAAGAATTTTAAAGCAGCCTATAAGGCAGTTGAAAATGGTGAATGTGACTGTGCCGTATTACCTATTGAAAATAGCTATGAGGGCGATGTCGGTCAGGTTATGGATTTAACATATTTCGGTTCTTTATACATAAACGGTATTTTTGATTTACCAGTTGAGCAAAATCTTTTTGGTACTAAGGATGCAGATATTGATGATATAAAATCTGTAATCAGTCATAAACAGGCGTTAGGGCAGTGTGCAGAATATATAAATGAACATTGCTTCGAAACTATTGAAGAAGTAAATACTGCAGTTGCAGCTAAAAAGGTTTTCGAAAATAATGATAAAACCCTGGGTGTTATTTGTAGTATTGAAGCTGGCGAAGAATATAATTTGAAGCTTCTCGACAGAAAAATAAATAAAAACAGTACAAATACAACACGTTTTGCCGTGTTCTCAAGAGTTCAGCGTGATGTTTCACCAAATAGTGATACAAATTTCATTCTTTTATTTACAGTTAAGGATGAAGCAGGCTCACTCGGTAAAGCAATTTCTGTTTTTGGTGAAAGTGGTTATAACTTAAAAACATTAAAAAGCAGACCTTCAAAAGATGTTATATGGAATTATTATTTCTTTGTTGAGGGTGAAGGAAAGCTCACCAAAGAAGCAGAAGAGGAACTTATTAAAACCCTTTCAAGCGTGTGTACTAATGTACGTCTTGTGGGTAAATTTACAAAAGAAATGAGAATTTAATTTTTATGGTTATAAATGTTAAAACTCAGAGTGGTAGTTATGATATTACTCTTAAAAGAAACGCTCTTAATGAAGTTAATAATATTCTCAAAATAAAAGGTAAAGCACTTATTGTAACCGATAGCGGAGTGCCAGTAGAATATGTCAAAAACGTTGCGAGTCAGATTAAAAATAGTGTGATTTATACATTTCCTCAAGGGGAAAAAAGCAAAAATTTTGAAACATATTCCAGTCTTTTAAAAACTCTTGCTGAAAACAATTTTGACAGAAGTGACTGTGTAATTGCAGTTGGTGGTGGCGTTGTTGGGGATATGGCTGGCTTTACCGCTTCTACATATATGCGTGGTATTAAATTTTATAACATTCCTACAACACTTCTTTCTCAGGTGGATTCTTCAATCGGTGGTAAAACAGCTATAGACTTTTTGGGTTACAAAAACTTAGTAGGTGCATTTTATCAGCCAAGTGCTGTAATTATTGACCCTAATGTATTAAAAACATTGACAAAACGTCAGTTTAATAATGGACTTTGTGAAAGTATTAAAATGGCAGCAACTTCTGACAGTGAGCTTTTCAATTTGTTAGAAGAAAATAATGCAGAAGATATAATTGATACAGTAATTGAAAAATCGCTTCTTATAAAAAAACAAGTTGTAGAAGAAGATGAAAAAGAAACTGGTCTTCGCAAGGTTTTAAATTTTGGGCATACCATAGGTCATGCTATTGAAACTGTTACTGGTCTTGAGGAGCTTTACCATGGCGAGTGTGTAGCACTTGGTATGATGTTTATGACTACTGGTGAGCCTAAAAAGCGAATTGAAAAGCTTCTTGCAAAAAACAATTTACCAACAGAAGCTGAATTCGATGTGAACTTAGTTTACGAAGCACTTCATCACGACAAGAAAAGTGCTGGTAGTGGTGTAAATGTAGTGACTTTAAAAAATATTGGTGATTTTAAGTTCGAATTTTTAGAATATAACGAAATATACAAAATTTTGAAAGGAGAGAAATAAATGAAAAACACATTTGGCAATAATGTGGCTTTGACAGTTTTCGGCGAAAGCCACGGCAGTGCAATCGGTGCAGTAATAGATGGCTTGCCTGCTGGTATTACTGTAAGTGAAGAGTTTATTTCTCATCAATTGGATTTGAGAAGACCTTATGGTAAAATTTCAACTCCACGACATGAAACAGATAAGTTTGAGATTGTAAGTGGCGTTTATAATAATAGAACAACTGGAACACCAATTTGTATTATAATTCCAAATGAAAATACAAAATCAAAGGATTATAACTATGGGGTAGCCAGACCCGGACACGCTGATTTTACAGCGTTTTCAAAGTATAATGGCTTTGAAGATTATCGTGGCGGTGGGCATTTTAGTGGCAGGATTACTGCTGGTATTGTTGCGAGTGGTGCTATTGCAATTTCTGCTTTAGAGAAAAAAGGAATAAAAATCGGCACCCATATAAAAAAATGTGCTAATGTAGAGGATGCAGACTTCGGCGATTATATTTTAGATATTGATGTATTGAGCAATAAGCTTTTCGCTGTTTTAGATGATAAAAAAGGCGAAGAAATGATAAAAAAAATAGAAGAAACAGCCGCTGAGAATGATAGTGTAGGCGGTGTTTTAGAAACTGTTGTTACAGGGCTTCCTGCTGGTGTAGGTGAACCGTGGTTTGATACTGTTGAAAGTATGCTTTCACACACACTTTTCTCAATTCCAGCGGTAAAAGGTGTTGAGTTCGGTGCTGGCTTTAGTTGTGCTGATATGCTTGGTAGCGAGATGAATGATGCATTCTTTTTTGATGGTGATATTGTTCAAACCATAACAAATAACAATGGTGGTATAAATGGTGGCATTACAAACGGAATGCCTGTTGTGTTCAGGTGTGCTGTAAAACCAACACCAACTATTGCTAAAGAGCAAGAAACAGTTGATTTTACTAAGAATGAAAACACCACAATCTCTGCAAAAGGTCGTCATGACCCTTGTATTGTTCACAGAGCAAGAGTCGTGGTAGATAGCATAACAGCTCTCGTTCTTTGTGACTTGCTTTCACAAAAATTTGGTACAGATTGGCTTGGTGAAGCTTAATGGAATATGGTTGTATAGGTGAAAAATTAGGTCATAGCTTTTCAAAAGAAATTCATAATGCACTTGCTACCTATAACTACGAACTGAAAGAGCTTAAGAAAACAGAAGTTGATGCGTTTATGAAATCTCACGATTTTAAAGCGATAAATGTCACTATTCCATATAAACAAACAGTTATTCCTTATCTTGATTTTATTTCAGATGAAGCAAAAGCGATAGGTGCTGTAAATACAGTAGTTAATAAAAATGGTAAGCTTTACGGATTTAATACTGATTTTTTTGGTATGAAAAGCCTTATTGAAAGAACTGGAATTGAAATAAACAAAAAGAAAGTTGCAATTTTAGGTGGTGGCGGTACTTCTAAAACTGCCGAAGCCGTGTCAATGGCTCTTGGTGCAGAGGTTATTTATAAAACATCAAGAAACAGTAAAGCTGGTTTTATTACATACGATGAGCTTTATAATATCAGTGATACAATAGATGTAATTATAAATACTACCCCTGTTGGTATGTATCCTGATATTTATATTTCAGCAGTAGAAGTAGAAAGGTTTAAAAATCTTTCTGGTGTAGTAGATGCAGTTTATAACCCACTTCGCTCAAAGCTTGTTTCTGATGCACTTGAAAATAATATTAAGGCAGTTGGCGGACTCTATATGCTTGTAGCACAGGCGGCAGCTGCAGTCGAAAAGTTTATAGATACTAAAATAACCACAGAAAATATTGAAAAGGTATTTAAAAATCTCTTTAACAAAAAAGAAAATATCGTTTTAATAGGTATGCCATCTTCTGGTAAATCAACAGTTGGTAATATGCTTGCAGAAAAATTAGGCAGAGCGTTTTTTGATAGCGATAAACTGGTTGAGTCAACTCAGAATATGACCATTCTGGATATATTTAAAGCTGAAGGTGAAGCATATTTCAGAAATTGTGAAACAGAAGCTGTTTTTGAGCTTTCAAAAAACAACTCTTCTGTGATTGCAACTGGTGGTGGCGTGGTTTTAAATAAAAAAAATATAGAGCTTTTAAAAGAGAATGGTAAAGTGTTCTTTTTAGACAGACCTTTAGAGATGCTTTTAACAACTGATGACAGACCATTGTCATCCAATAAAGCAGATTTAGAAAAACGCTATAATGAACGATATGATTTATACAGAACTTCTGCTGATGTAGTGATTGACGGTAGCGGAACTGTAGATGAAGTAGTAAATCAGATTTTAAGGGTGATAGAATGAAAATCCTTGTTATTAATGGGCCAAATATAAATATGTTAGGTGTGCGTGAACCAGAAATTTATGGCACAGAAACCTACATAAACCTTGTTGAAAAAATAGAAAAGTATGCAAAAGAGAATTGGGTTGAAGTAAAGTGCTTTCAGTCAAATCACGAAGGTGATATTGTAGATGAAATTCAGAAAGCGTATAAAAACTTTGATGGTATTGTAATTAATCCTGCAGCTTACACTCATACAAGTGTAGCAATTCTTGATGCTTTAAAGGCTGTTTCAATTCCAACAGTTGAAGTGCATATTTCAGAAGTTTCAGAGCGTGAAGCTTACAGACAAATAAGCTATGTGCGTGAATACGCCTTTAAAACTATTACCGGCCATGGTACAGACGGCTATTTAGAAGCAATAGATGCGTTGCTTATGAAGGTGCGTTAAATGATAGCAGAAATATATAAAAGTAAAGCGAAGGGCGAAATTACGGCACGAAGCTCTAAAAGCTATATGCATCGTGCTTTAATTGGTGCGTCGCTTTCAGATGGCGAAACTCTGATTGAAAATATTGCAGAGTCAGAAGATATTACTGCTACAATTGATTGCTTGAAGCAATTTGGTGCAAGGTTTGAATTTATAGGTGATACAGTGAAGGTACAGGGTGTTTCACCTGATAAAAAACAAAAATCACTTTCACTTTTTGCAAATGAAAGTGGTAGTACCTTACGTTTTTTAATTCCTGTTTCTTTACTGTATTGTGATAATGTAGAGTTTACTGGCAGTAAAAGGCTTTTAGAGAGACCTCAAACAGTTTATGAAGAATTATTTCCAGGGAAAAATTGTTTTATAAAAAAGAATGAGGACAGTATTGCTGTCGGCGGTAGCTTGACTGGTGGCGTTTTTGAGTGTAGGGGCGATGTAAGCAGTCAGTTTTTGACAGGACTTCTTTTTACCTTGCCATTACTTAGTGAGGATAGTGTTATTCGTTTAACAACATCGTTGCAATCCTCGCCATACATTGATTTGACAATAGAAATTCTGAAGGAATTTGGTGTTGCTGTTGAAAGACCAAATGAAAGAGAATTTATAATTAAAGGTAATCAGCAGTTTAAACCAACAAAGCTTTATTGTGAAGGTGATTGGTCAAATGCAGCGTTTTTGGATGCGTTTAACTTAATCGGTGGCAATGTTGTTTTAAAAGGCTTAAAAGAAACAAGTACACAGGGCGACAAAATATATAAAAAGTATTTTGAAGAATTAAAACAGGGTACACCGGTTTTAGATATTACAGATTGTCCGGATTTAGCACCGGTTTTAATGACTATGGCGTCACTTTTGAATGGTGCCGTGCTTAAAGGAACCAGTCGTCTTAAAATAAAAGAGAGTGACCGTGGAGAAGTAATGAAAAATGAACTTTCAAAATTCTCTGCCAATGTCACTGTTTTAGAAAATGAAATAATAATAAAAAAATCAGCCTTAACACCACCAAAAGAAAAGCTATGTGGCAACAACGACCACAGAATTGCAATGTCACTTGCAATTATTTCAAGTGTGTTCGGTGGCGTTATTGAAAATGCAGAATGTGTTAATAAAAGTTACCCGTTATTTTTTGAAGATTGCGAGAAACTTGGTATAAAATTAGAAATTGGAAGTGTTTTAAAATGAGTATGAATTTCAAAGGAAAATTACCAATTCCGAAAGAGGTTAAAGAGCGTTTTCCTTTAACAAAAGAAATGGCAGAACAGAAAGCTAAAAATGACGAAGAAATAAGAAAGGTTTTCTCTGGCGAATCAGATAAATTTCTTCTTGTAATTGGTCCTTGCTCTGCTGACTATAAAGATGCAGTGTTAGATTACATACATCGTCTTCGCGTTGTTCAGGAAAAGGTGCAGGATAAGATTTTCATAATACCAAGAATTTATACAAATAAGCCAAGAACAACAGGCGATGGCTATAAAGGTATGGTTCATCAACCAAATCCTGATAAAGAGCCAGATATGTATGAGGGTATTGTTGCGATTCGTGATATTCACATGTCTGCATTAAAGGAAACAGGCTTTTCATGTGCAGACGAAATGCTTTACCCTGATAACTATCGTTATCTTTCAGATGTTCTTTCTTATGTTGCTATTGGTGCAAGAAGTGTTGAGAATCAGCAACACAGACTTGCTGCAAGTGGTCTTGAAGTGCCGGTTGGTATGAAAAACCCAACAAGTGGTGATTTATCTATTATGATGAATGCAATTACAGCGGCACAGCACAGCCACACATTTATTTATCGTGGTTGGGAAGTAACAAGTGATGGTAACCCTTATGCACACGCAATTATGCGTGGATTTGTTGACAGAGACGGTCACTCAATTTCTAACTATCACTATGAGGATTTACAGAAGTTAAGCGATATTTATGCTGCTTCAGGTCTTATTAATCCTGCTGCAATCATTGATGTTAACCACGCAAATTCAGGTAAGAAATATCTTGAACAAATAAGAATTACAAAAGATGTTCTTTACAGTATGGCACACAATAATGATATTAAAAAGCTTGTCAAAGGCTTGATGATAGAAAGCTATATTGAAGATGGTGCACAGAAAATAGGTGAAAATGTTTACGGTAAATCAATCACAGACCCATGTCTTGGTTGGGAAAAAACTGAAAAGCTCATTTACGATATTGCTGAAAGCTTGTAAAACAAAAAATTAAAACAACTCAGTTAATTGATTTTCATATCAGTTAACTGAGTTGCTTTATTAATAAATTTTATCAAGTCTTTCTTTTGACTAATAAAAATTTTCTATCAAATTGTTAAAAATTCTTTGAAACTATTGAAAAGTATAAAATATATTGTTATAATATCAACCGCAAAAATTCAAAATTTTTAAAAGAAGGCGATTTTTTGAATATTAAATTTCGTAAAATGATAGCTTGTTTACTTATGTTAGCATTGATGGTTACATTAGTTTGCAATGCAACCTTTACAGCTTTTGCTGCAGAAGCTACGATACCTGATACGATTAATCTTTATATTAATGGTGGTACAAAGGTAACTAATAGTGATGAGGTAACTGCTAAATTAGCTTCAGGAACAGCAACTTTAGCGTATGATGATGTGACAAAATCGGTTACATTAACATTAATAAACGCGACTATTGAAACAATAGATAGATTGGGTATTGATTTTTGTAACACAAATGATTTTAATACAAATTTAGATGATAATATAACCTTTAATATTGTTCTTGTTGGTGATAATACTATTACTTCAACATCAACAGACAGTGAGGTAAATGCAATTTTGGTAGAATCAGCAAATCTTAATATTGCTGGTTCTGGTAATCTGAATATCAGTGCTAGTACTGGTGAGGATTATGAAAATTACTGGAATCGTACTATTCATGTTAGTAATGGTAATATATCCTTTAACAGCACAGGTACAATTAATGTATCTGGCAAATCGGAGAAGAATTTATCCCATTTGGTAGCAATATATACTAACGGAAATATTGACGTTAATTCAGGTGTAATTAATGCTTATGTAAACAGAGATGAAAATGGTGTGGAATTAAGCAGTACGGCTGATAATTGCGCAGCAATTTTTGTTGGTGCTAATTTTAGAGGAATTAATATAGAAAATGCAACAGTGAACGCTTATGCAGGTAAAGGTAACTCTCAATCCTGTGGTATAGGTGGTGACCCTGGAACTGTTATTGAAATTTCAAATAACGCTACAGTCAACGCTTATGGTGGAACAGCTTTAGGCGGTTGCAATAGCTATGGTATCGGTACTTCATTGTATAGCTATGGTAATGGGACTTATTACCCTGATACATATGCTGTTCGTATAGAAGATTCTGATGTTACTGCAGTTGGTGGTGAATCTGAAAGTGGTAATAGCTATGGTATCGGTTCTGAAGGTAGTTTAGAAGTTGTTAACTCTAGTGTTACAGCAACAGCAGGAAATTCCGGTATCGGAAGCTACGGTATAGGCGTTGGTTATGCTGGTAATTATGGTGATATTAAAATAAGTGACGATTCTGATGTAAAAGCTACAAGTGGTCAGAGTGGAAACTTAAGCTATGGTATAGGTGCCAGTGGTAGTTTGACAATCAGTGATTCCTCAAAGGTTAAGGCTTATGCTAATAATGTAACAAATCCATCAACTCCTTACTACTTTAGCTTTGGTGTTTGCTCAGTTGGCGGTATTACTTTAAGTGAAGCAAACACTTTAGATTTATATGGTGTCCATCGTGCAATAGGCTCAGTTGGGGGAATTGGTTTTACTACAGTTTCAGGAGCTAATTATAAATTATTAAATAATGGAACTGAAATTTCAGTAAATGATATTGCTACAACAACTTTAGGTCAAAAATTAGAATTAATGCAATTTTACAATGTTAATTTTACCGGTGCAAAGGTTACTTCAAATGGTACATCAACAGTTATTAAAGGTACAGATTATGTTGCTACATTAGTACCTAATGAAAACTATAAAATTACTTCTGATAACATTGTTATTAAATCAAATGGTGTAGATGTAACTGGCTATACTTTTGATGAATCAACAGGTGTTTTAACTATTCCAGCATCTTTGATTACAGGTGATATTCAGGTTACTGCAACAGCTATAAGAATTTCATATCCAGTTAATCTTATTAGTGGCGAGAATTATACGTTTGGTAATACCACAACAGCTCAAAAGGGTAGTGATTACACAGTAACATTAACACCAAGCTCAAATTATAAAATTTCTGCTTCAGATATTTCTGTAACGGTTGGTGGTACAGCAGTTGACGGATTCACTTATAATGATTTGACTGATGTTTTAACTATTCCGGCATCTTTAGTAACAGATACTATTTCAATTTCTGCACAGGCTAAGATTATAACTTTCCCTGTTAATCTTAAAAGCTCAACAGTAACATTTGCTGCTCAAAGTGAAGCAAATGCTGGTAGCGATTATACAGTAGCAATGACTGCTTCTGCAAACAATATCCTTCCTGAAAACATCATAGTTAAGATAGGTGATAGTGTTATTACAAATTATACCTATAAAAATGGCGGTGTTACAGGTAGAGGAACATTAACAATCCCAGCATCTGTTATTACCGATGAAATAACAATTATTGTTGAATCAAAAATCATGTCTTATTTAGTAACATTCGTTGATTTTGATGGTAAAACATTAAAAGTAGAAACAATTGAGCATGGAAAGGATGCAATTGCACCTGAAGCACCTGTTCGTGTAGGATATAAGTTTACTGGTTGGGATAAGGAGACTGAGAATATAACCGCTGATACAATAATTAAAGCATTGTATCAACAAATTAGTACTGTTGGTAGTGGCGAAGATGTTGCAGAATCAGAACCAACAGAAACAGCACCTAAATCAGAAGGCTCTTTTGCTGAAAAAACTGGCGATACAACTAATCTCTTAATGTTGTTTGTAATTTTATTCTCTGGAAGTGCATCTTTAGTTGTTTTAAACTTAAACACACGTAAAAAGAAAACACAAATTTAATAAGTCTTAAAACTAAAAACATCCTATCATTTTAGTCGGTAAACCCAACTTTAAATGATAGGATGAATTATTTTTATCTGTTTTCAAATACAATCGAGGTAAAAAACTAAGAAATGCTTAATAAATTTTATCAAGTATTTCTATTGCATTTGCAATACAACCATTGTTATTAGAGCGAGTAACGTATTTTGCAACACTTAGTGCTTCTTTTGAACCGTTTTCTGGCACAAAGCCGGCATTTGCGGCAACAAGCATTTCAACGTCATTGTAGCCGTCGCCCGCAGCGTAAGTGTCTTTTTTATCACAACCAAGACTTTCCGCGAGTCTCAAAAGTCCAACACCTTTGTCAATGCCTTTTCTCATTATTTCAATGTAATCGCCATCATTTCTTAGAAAATTTACTTCGGGGTAATCTTCTAAAAAATCCTGAACATTTTTAGATTGTTCACTTGCTAAAATCATAACCTTAGTCCAGGGGCGAGGCGCATCAGTAACTTTTTTTACCTGCTCAAAAGGTATGTTCTGACTTGTAAAATGTCTTTCAGATTTCTCGTTTATGTTAATTGAGCATACCTTGTTGAAATTATAAAACTCAAATGCAACTTCAGGGAAGTTCTCTAAAACAGCTTCAAACGGTTTTATTCCTTCATCACCAATTGCATCATTGAATATTATTTTATCATAAACATAATCATAAGCCATGGCTCCGTTACCTAAAAGCACAGGGGCATTTATGTATTCGGGGTCATAAAGGTGAAATCCCTGGTGAATTCTGCCGGTACAAACAGTGAAAAATCCGCCTTCGCTTATAAAATATTTTATTTTTTCAATAACGTCTGGTGTAATAATACCATCGTCATTTTTTAAAGTTCCGTCAAAATCACTTGCTAATAGTACATTTTTAAATTTCATATAATCACCAACTGAATTTTAGCAAATTGAATAATTGTTTTCAATAGTTTTTAGTTATTTTCTATCAAAAAAGAATGGAAAAATCTTGATATTACATTAAAGTAGTGGTATAATTTTAGGGTATTTTATTTGGAGGACTTATTATGCTCGTTTTAAAAGATAATTACAAACCAACTCTTTCTATGAGAGATACTCAAAAAGCTATAAAAATAGTTCGTGATACTTTTGAGGATAATTTGGCACAGAGACTTAATCTCGAAAGAATTTCGGCACCACTTTTTGTTACAAGAAAAAGTGGTATTAATGATGACCTTAATGGTGTAGAACGAGCAGTTTCTTTTGATGTTAAAGAAATGCCAGAAGCTGGTGATGTTGTTATTGTTCATTCACTTGCTAAATGGAAGCGTTTAGCACTCAAAAAATATGGCTTCTCAAGTGGCGAAGGCTTTTATACAGATATGAATGCTATTCGTCGTGATGAAGATATGGATAATCTCCACTCTATTTATGTTGACCAATGGGATTGGGAAAAGGTTATAGATAGAGAAGACAGAAATATTGATTATTTGAAAAACACAGTAAAAAGTATAATTAATGCTTTGGTTGATACCCTTGATTTGGTAAAAGAAAAATTTCCAGAGGTGAAAACAGAATTTACAAGGGAAGTTTTCTTTATAACTACTCAAGAGTTAGAAAATATGTATCCAGGACTTACTGCTAAAGAACGCGAAAAGGCAATCACAAAAGAAAAACAAATTGTTTTCCTTATGCAGATTGGTGGTAAATTAAAAAGTGGTAAGCCACATGACGGCAGAGCACCTGACTATGATGATTGGTCTTTGAATGGCGATATTTTAGTTTACAGCGATGTTTTAGAAGATGTTATTGAAATTTCTTCAATGGGAATAAGAGTTGATGAAGCATCACTCGATAATCAACTTAATCTTGCAGATAAAAACGAGCGCAGAGAGTTCGATTATCATAAACAGATTTTAAACGGCACACTTCCACTTACAATCGGTGGTGGTATCGGTCAGTCAAGAGTTTGTATGCTTTTGCTCGGAAAATTACATATCGGTGAAGTTCAGGCTTCTTTGTGGTCTGACGAAATGATAGAAAAATGCGCTGAGAAGAATGTAAATTTATTATAATTAAGGTGAAAGATTTTGAAAAGCAGAGAAGATATTAGAAATGTAGCAATAATTGCCCACGTTGACCATGGTAAAACAACACTTGTTGACCAGCTTTTACATCAAAGTGGTATTTTTCGTTCAAATGAACAGGTTGACGAGCGTGTTATGGACTCAAACGACTTGGAAAAAGAACGTGGAATAACTATTCTTTCAAAGAATACAGGTATTCACTACAAAGACGTAAAAATCAATATTGTTGATACACCAGGCCATGCTGATTTTGGTGGCGAGGTTGAACGTATTATGATGATGGTTGACGGTGTATTATTACTCGTTGACGCATTTGAAGGCTGTATGCCACAAACTCGTTTTGTTCTTAAAAAAGCACTTGCTTTAGGTAAAAAGGCGATTGTTGTTATCAATAAGATTGACCGCCCAGGTGCAAGACCAAGTGAAGTTATTGACGAAGTTTTAGATTTATTTATAGATTTAGGTGCAAACGAAGAGCAGATTGAATTCCCAGTAGTGTATGCGTCAGGTCGTGATGGCTACTCTTCACTTGACCCAGAGGCAAGAGAAGGCGATATGCGCCCACTTCTTGATGCAATTCTCACTCATATTGATGCACCACAGGGTGATGTAGACGGTCCTTTGCAAATTCTTTTCTCAAGCCTTGATTATGACGATTATTTAGGTAGAATTGGTGTCGGCAGAGTTGAGCGTGGTAGCGTAAAAGCAGGGCAGACAGTTTCTCTTTGTAAGCAGGATGGCTCACATCAGAATGTAAAAATAGTCAAGCTTTATCAGTTTGATGGTCTTAAAAGAGTAGAGGTTGAAAGTGCAAAAATGGGTGACCTTATTGCAGTTTCTGGTATTGCAGAGCTCAACATAGGTGAAACTGCTTGTGATACTGAGCACCTTGAACCACTTCCTTTTGTTAAAATTGATGAGCCTACAATTTCAATGAACTTTATGGTTAACGACAGCCCATTTGCAGGCAAAGAGGGCAAGTTCGTTACTTCAAGAAATATCCGTGCAAGACTCTTTAAAGAGGTTGAAACAAACGTAAGCATGAGAGTTGAAGAAACTGAAAGCACAGACTCTTTCAAGGTTTCTGGTCGTGGTGAATTGCATTTATCAATCCTTATTGAAACAATGCGTCGTCAGGGTTATGAATTTCAGGTTTCTCGTCCTCAGGTTATTTATAAAAAGGATGAAGATGGCAACATATTAGAGCCAATGGAATTACTTATTGTAGAGGTTCCTGAAAGCTATGTTGGTGCTGTTATGGAGAAAATCGGTTCACGTAGGGGTGAACTCGAAAATATGGATGTCCGTGATGGTGGTTCAACTCATATCGAGTTTAAAATTCCTGCTCGTGGACTTATTGGTTATCGTTCAGAGTTTATGACAGATACAAATGGTAACGGCATTATGAATAACCTTTTCTTAGGCTATGAGCCTTATAAAGGTGATATTCAGATGCGCGAAAGAGGCTCTATTGTTGTTCACGAAACTGGTGAAAGTACAGGCTATGGTCTTTTTAATACACAAGACCGCGGACGTCTTTTTATTGGTCCTGGTGTGCCAGTTTATGAAGGAATGATTGTCGGCGAATGTGCAAAGAATGAAGATATAGTTTGTAACGTTTGCAAAAAGAAACAAATGACAAATACACGTGCTTCTGGTAGTGACGATGCTCTTCGTTTGGTGCCACATACTGTTTTAAGCCTTGAGCAATCAATGGAATTTATTGGCGATGACGAATTAGTAGAAATTACTCCTGAAAGCATCCGTTTAAGAAAAAGAATTCTCTCAAAAGAACAGAGAATGAAGCAACAGTTTAAAAAATAAAATGTAGGGGATGCACTTTGCTTCACCAAAAAC
The DNA here is from genome assembly GCA_937916395.1 of uncultured Clostridia bacterium. Lineage (GTDB taxonomy): Bacteria > Bacillota > Clostridia > Oscillospirales > Acutalibacteraceae > DTU089. The sequence continues at coordinate 26,696 of CALFTN010000064.1, forward strand.
TAAAAGGAGGTAAAGATATGATAAAAATTACAGGTGCAAATTGGGATAGAGTCAATCTTTACCTTACTGTTGAAAAAGATTTTATAAATGAAGCATATTTACTTGATAGAAATGATAATAAGTTTGTTCTTCCTGTTAAAAATAATGTTATTACTATAAATATTTCGAATCTTTCAAAGGGCGAAATGATAGAAGATGGCAAATACTTTCTTTTTATAGATGGAGAAAATGCAACCTTAAAAGCAGATTTATTAAAACGTATTGATTCTCTTTCAAAGGTTTTTAAATATCGTTCACAGTTTTATGCCCTTATAGTAGAACTTGGTATAACCGAGGCTTTTGACTTCTTTATTACTGCTTCATATATGATGAGGAATAAGAATTATAAAAGGAATTTTATGTTAAAGGAAGGTAAAGGGCTAAGGGGCAAAATCAAGGTTTTGATAAAAATTCTTTTTCCATTTTTTATCAATATTTTTTATTCTTGTTTAAGAGTGTTAAAACCAAAATCTAACGATAGAATTCTTTTTTTATCAGAAAATGATGATGAGCCACGTGGTAATTTAAAGGCACTTTACGATTATTTTATAGAGAATAATTTAGGTAAAACAAAAGGTATGTTTTACAATAAATTCAAGAAAAAATCTATTCCGGTTCTCATAAAATCGGTTGTTTCCATTGCTTTTAGTGATGTAATTGTTGTAGATAACTACGTTCCGTTAATCAACACTTTAAATATCGCAAATGACCAGAAAATAGTTCAACTCTGGCACGCTGGCGTTGGCTTTAAATCGGTAGGCTATGCCCGTTTTGGTGAGGTTGGTAGTCCACACCCTTTTAAATCAAGTCACAGAAAATATACAACTGCGATAGTTGATGATGAAAGACTTATAGATATTTATAAAGAAGTTTTTGCCACAAGTAGCGATATTTTTAAAGCTTATGGTATGCCACGTTTAGATGGTTATTTATCAAAGGAAAAAATTAATAGTACAGTAGAAAAGCTTTTTAATGATAATGAACTTTTAAGAAATAAAAAGGTTATTCTTTTTTCACCAACATATCGTGGTATTGGTGCTTCAAAAGCAACCTACGATTATAGTAAAATTGATTTTGATGAAGTTTACAAATTTTGTAAAGAAAATAACTTTGTTTTCTTAATTAAAATGCATCCGTTTATTAAAGAAAAATATGAAATTCCACAAGAATATAGAACCGTAATCTTTGATTATTATGACTATGATATAAATGAGCTAATTTATATAGCGGATATAATGATTACCGACTATTCATCCTGTGCTTATGAATTCTCATTTTTTAACAGACCTTTGGTATTTTTCAGATATGATAAAGAACTTTATGAGTACGAGAGACCTGTTCATACGCTTGATGCTTTTACAGAAAAACAGTATGAAGTAAAAACCTCAGAAGAACTCATAAACGTTTTAGCTGAAATTAAAGATATTGATATTAATTCAAGGTTTTCAAATTTGAGAGAACAAAAAACTGACTGTTGCAAAAAAATTGCAGAAGAAATTTTAAGGTGATATTTTGAAAGTATTTATTTTAAAGATTTTAATATATGCAATGAATATTGCTTATCTACCATTCAAACTTTTAAAAACAAAAAAGCGAGTGGTAATGATGAGTCGTCAATCAAACGAAATAAATGACGATTTCCGTTTACTTGGTGCTGAGTTAGAGAAAAAAGGTTATGAAGTAAAATATCTTTGCCGAACTCTTGATGGTGGCGTTAACTCAACACTTTTTACCAAAATCGGTTACGGATTTCATATGTTTACTCAGATGTATTATTTAGCAACCTCTGAGATTTGCGTTTTAGATACATATTGTCTCGTTGTCAGCATTTTAAAGCATAAAAAAAACCTTAAGGTTGCTCAGATATGGCACTCTATCGGTACTTTAAAACAATTCGGTTGGCAGATTTTAGACCGTGCCGAAGGAAGTAATCCTATGATTGCAAAAACTATGAAAATGCACGAAAATTATGATGTTGTTTACTGTGCAGGTGAAGCTTATAAGGATGTTCTAGCTGAGGGTTTTAATATGTCACCGCAAAAATTTCACGTATGCACCTTGCCTAGAATAGATTTGCTTTTTAATGAACAATATCAGAATGATATAAAAGAAAAGATTTTTAATAAATATCCGATTTTAAAGAAAAAAACAAACGTTGTTTATGCACCGACATTTAGAAAAGATGAGAGCGAATTCCAGAAGTACTTTAATGCTCTTGTTAATGAATTCGATTTTAGTAAATACAATCTTATTGTTAAACTTCATCCGCTTTCAAAAATAAATATAAGAGATAACAGGGTAGTGTTTGATACAGAATTTTCTACGTTCCATATGCTTTCAGTTGCAGATAAATTTATAAGTGACTATTCTTGTGTTGTGTACGAAGCGGGAGTGAAAAATATACCTCTTTATTTCTATAACTACGATATGGAAATATATGAGGATGTCAGAAGTCTTACAATAAATTATAACGATTTACCAGGCTTTAAGGAAAAAGAAGCGAAAGCACTTGTTGAAAGTCTTGAAAAGCCATATGATTATGATTATCTTAAAAGTTACATAAATAAGTATGTTGAAAATACAACTGATTGTGCAAAGAAAATGGCAGACGATATTGTTTCACTGTAATTTGCAGTAAAAAGGTAGGCATATAAATGAAAACGCACTTGCGTTTTTATTGTTTTTGTTGTATAATCATAGATCATAAATTGCTTGTGTAGCACAGTTGGTAGTGCAGCTCATTCGTAATGAGCAGGTCGCAGGT
>CALFTN010000065.1 GCA_937916395.1 uncultured Clostridia bacterium
TGGTCTTATTGGTATGAATGAAGTTGGTCTTAACGCAAAATGGCTCCGTAAAGATATGACTCATAAAGAAACACAGGAATTTGCTAAAGATGTTCTCAACCACATGAGAGAAAGACTTTCTGACTATCAGGAAGAATATGGTGACCTTTACAACCTTGAAGCTACACCAGCTGAGAGTACAACATATCGTTTTGCTAAACACGATAAAGAAAAATATCCTGCAATTATCACAGCAAACGAAAACGGAACACCTTATTATACAAACTCTTCACATTTACCTGTTGGTTATACAGCAGATATTTTTGAAGCACTTGATGCACAGGATGAGCTTCATACACTTTACACATCAGGTACAGTATTCCACGCATTCTTAGGTGAAAAGCTTCCTGACTGGAAGGCTGCTGCAAATCTTGTTAAGAAAATAGCAGATAATTACAGACTTCCTTACTACTCAATTTCACCAACATATACAGTTTGTTGTAACCACGGTTACATTCAAGGTGAAGTTTATACTTGCCCTGATTGTGGTGAAGCAACAGAGGTTTACAGCCGTATTACTGGTTATTATCGTCCTGTTCAGAACTTCAATGATGGTAAAGCACAGGAATTCAAAGACAGAAGAGTTTATGACATTATCCACTCAAGCTACGAAAAAGAAGGCAGAACAGTAGACCACAGCCATTGTTGCCCAGAAAAGGAAACAAAAACTGCTGTTGCTGTAGCAGATGCAACATTTACACTTTTTGCAACAAAAACTTGCCCTAAATGTAAAATTGCTGCTCAACTTCTTGACCAGAAGGGTATTTCTTATGAAAAACTCTTTGTTGAAGATAATGTAGAGCTTGCAAAGAAACTCGGCTTGAAACAAGCACCATCACTCGTAATTTACAATGGTGACGAAGCAACAGTTATTTCTGACTTACCAGCAGTTAAAGAGTTCATTGAAAATATGTAATCGAATTTAAAACCCATAAATTTTTAACAGGTGTCTGTGACTGTTAAAGTTGCAGGCACCGAAATTTTAAAGGTGATTTTATAATGAAAGATATTATCATAATCGGTGCGGGTCCTGCTGGACTTACAGCGGCACTTTATGCATTAAGAGCAGGTAAAAGTGTTCTTGTTATAGAAAAAAGTACATTCGGTGGTCAGGTAACATTTTCACCAAAAATAGAAAATTACCCTGGTATTCCAGAAATGACCGGAAACGAATTTGCAGACAAGCTTCTTGACCAGGTTTTAGCTATGGGTGCAGAGGTTGAAATGGAAAAGGTTACCGGCATTATAAATGAAGGTAACAGAAAATTAGTTTTTGCAGGCGACAAAAAGTATGAAGCAAAAGCAGTTATTATAGCAGTTGGCGTAAAACACAGACAATTAGGACTCACAAGAGAAAATGAACTCACAGGTAAAGGTGTTTCTTACTGTGCAGTTTGTGACGGCGCATTTTATAATGGTCAGACAGTTGGCGTTGTAGGTGGCGGTAACTCTGCATTACAAGAGGCAGTTCTTCTTTCTGATATTTGTGAAAAGGTTTATGTTTTTCAAAACCTTTCATATATGACAGGCGAAAAGAAGCTTGTAGAAATTCTTGAAACCAAATCTAATGTTGAATTTATGACTGATGTTGTTGTAAGTGAATTAAAAGGTGATGACGAATTAACAGGTGTTACTTTGAAGCACACAACAGAGGGGGAAAAAGAAGTTTCATTAAACGGTCTTTTTGTTGCTATTGGTCTTGAGCCATCAAACAGTGCATTCGCAGATATGGTTACACTTGACAGTAATGGTTATTTTGATTCTGATGAAGCGTGCCTTACAAAAACAGAAGGTATTTACGTTGCAGGTGACTGCCGTAAAAAGAGTATTCGTCAGATTACAACTGCAACAGCAGATGGTGCTTCAGCAGCCCTTGCTGCTTGCAGATATATAGATGAGTTATAATCATAAAATAATGGTGTTATATGCTGAAATTTTATGGTTGTTCAGTGTGTAACGTCTTAAATATAAAATGCCAATACAAACAAAAACAACGATAAGTGTTTAACTTATCGTTGTTTTTGTTACATATTGATCAATAGTGTTTTCTATGATATTATTAAATTAACAGGAATTTTATGGTTCCTATAATTTTTAAGGGAGAGATTATTATGGCAGAAAATAATTTATGGAGTCAATTGAATGGGATTATTGAGCAAACATCTAAAAAAGTAGAAGTCAGAGATTTAAAAGGTGTATCAAAAGATGAAGCTTCTGAATTAAGATTTAATCCTGAATCTTTGTTAGGTATTATTGTTTCTAAAACTTCTGGTTTTACAGTTGATAATTGGGTCAGAGTTTTAGGTCAGGGAATTTCTGAATATAACAAAGATAAAACAGAAGTAACTAACGGAATGTTGGTTGTGGCTTTTGATGTTGTTGGTGGCTTGTTTGCTTTGAATGTAGGTAGATTTGAAGAAGCACAAAGTGCAGTTTGGTATTTTGCACCTGACACATTAGAATGGGAATCGTTAGATGTTTCATATACTGGGTTTATAAAATGGGTGTTAACAGGTGACACAGACGGATTTTATAGCAGTATGCGTTGGGATAGTTGGGAGCAAGACTGCAAAACAATTCCATTCGAAGGAGTGATGTTAATTTATCCATTTTTATGGGCAAATGAGTGTAATATAAACACTGCATCAAAAAGGGTTGTACCTTTTGATGAATTGTATAATTTGAATTTGGAAAATTGGAGAAAGTTTAATAAATAAAGGGTAGGGTGGATTATAATGAAACAAACAACAATTGAAAAAATAATGAAAATTTATGGCTGGTTTACTCTGGTGGTTTTAATTCTTGGAATACCGGCGCAATTTGCGAACAAATACCTTTTGAATATGGAATTTGAACCTTTAGTGCTGACGATGTATGTTATTTCAAGTGCTTTTGAAATGTTTTTAGCAATCGCTTTTATTCGTTGCAAAAAAGATTTGTTTTTAGTTATTGCTATGGCAGCTCAAGTATTGTACAGATTGATAGTGATTGTTATGAATTTATCAACAGTTTCAGTATCAGCATTTATTAACCTTGCTATTTATATATTACTCTTGTTATTTGTAGCAATAAACTGTGTTCCGAAACTTTCAGAGTACAGAGAAAAAATAAATAAATTCTGGTTCGTGCCAGGTGTTGCGATGTTTATTCTTTTTGTAATTGGTTTTATTAAAGATTTGAGCGAAAAACTTCCTGATTCATTAAAAAATAATGTTCAGGAAGCGGGTACTGAAACTATTGTGCAGGGTTTTTCTTTAGGGTTAGGTGCTTCAAGTAGTATATTGGCTATATTACCGTATCTTTTATTGTGTTACTGGTTTTATAAAAGTAATAAAATTGAAAATTGAATTAAATACAAATATAAAAATTCTATCATTCAAAGTTTTCTTGAACTAAAAATGATAGAATTTTTTATTTGTTCCTAATTCCTAATTCCTATTTCCTATTTCCTAACCCCTAACAACTATTTAATTTTATTTATTCATTCTTTTCTTAGCATTCTCAAGTGCTTTCTGATATGGCATTAACATACCCTCATTCATTTTATCACCCATTTGAGCTTTGAGTTTTTCTGAAGAAAGTAAGCCACCAACTAAATACATAGCTAACATTCTCTTCCATTGCTTTTGTGGGAAGTCGTATTGATTGTGAGATTTATAGAATTTGTGGTCTGCTTTCATCATACCCTGCATAATCCAGATTAAATCTCTGA
>CALFTN010000066.1 GCA_937916395.1 uncultured Clostridia bacterium
TGGAATTATAGTAGGTGTAATTCTTTTCACATTAAATTTTGTTTTAAACTTTATAACAAATAAAAGTATGAAAAAAGAAAGAGCTAAGGTTTAACCTTGGCTCTTTTCATTTTCTAATTTTTCATTTAATTCATCCATTGTAATTTCGTTTTTCTGACGTTTCTTTCTGACATAGCCATTACGTGAAAACATTGCAGGGAAAAGACCTGTAATAGCCATAGCCGGAACTGAGATATAAAAAATGCTATCTTTAAAAAGTAAATAGTACATATATGATGGTGCATTAACAAGAAGATAAAAATCTTCAAGCTCAGGCTTAAACACAGCCACAACACCTAAAACAGAAAGAAATGAAAATATAACCCACACAGTAGTTATATAAAACTTTTTGTTTGCAAAACGCGTAAAAATGCGACCAGAAATATAGTAGCACACAGGCGCTAACAAAAACATAAAAACCAAAACGATTATTTTAAGAACACCTTTTAAATCGCCCCAAAGGTAAACACCATCTAAAAAGCAGATTTTATTATATATAAAACACAACAATGCGTGAACACCTAAAACAAAGGCAATAGAAAAGGCGTTTAATGTAATTTTCTTTTTCAATTTTTTCACCTTTTTTAATTAGTGACGATATATTATCATATAATGTGGTGAATTTCAAGAAGAAAGCGTCGAATTTAATTAAAAATTAAGATTTACGGAATGTCTACACTGCCGACTAACCAACAACTTTCATACTTGACAAGCCATATTATAAATGTTATACTAACAAACGGAACATTAGTTCCCAAGGAGTTAATTCAACGGTAGGCGGTTAGCCCTTTCTTTTTGAGAGGGCATTTGCCCTCTTAATTTATTAAGGGGGTGATGCTATGGAGTATTTAACTATTTTAGTTGTTATTCTTGTTGTAGCCACGGGTTACATATTAAGCATAAAAAAATAACCGCCCCTGCCCAAAGGAAACGGTTATTTTAACCAATTCACAGGGCTAACCGTCTACGAGTTAGCTCCTTGTTTAATTTTATTATAGCAGATTTTTAAAATATGTCAACCCGCTTTTAAATGCAGAATGCAAAATGAAATAAAAATTACATTCTGCACTCTACATTCTGCATTTTGCGTTTTTTGAAGAACTCTCCACCACGCTTATGCGCGGTCCCCCTCTCTTCGAAGAGAGGCAGGGTTGTAAAAAACAACTTTTTCGTTTCATTTAAAATTTATAATAATCTGAAAATGATACAATAAGTTACTTGTTACAACAAAACATTTATAATGCTGACCACATTTTAAAAATACAATTTGCCCAGCAAATTATATTTTCATAGCAACATCCCAAGCCTGCCAGATAACAGTTCTAAGGCTACCAACCTTAAATGCGTCACCAATAACGTGAACGTGTTTGCTCTTTTCTGCAACAGGAGCAGAGTTGTAACCAACTGAAAGAACTACCTTGTCAGCTGGGATAGTTTCTGTTTTGCCGTCTTTTGTCATGATTGTTACACTGTCATCTTTGATTTCAGTTGTTTTTGACTCAAGGTAAACAGGAACTTTCTTTGCTTTGAAGTAATCACGAAGGAAGCTTGTGTTAGCAAGAGCAATGCCAGGAGTTGTAATGAGGTCATCCTGCATTTCAACAATAGCAACATTTTTGCCGTATGTTCTGTGGAGTTCAAGTGCGATTTCGCAACCTGTAAGACCACCACCGATAACAACAACGTTATTGCCAGAAGCTTTCATATCACCTAAAAGGAAGTCAACTGCTTCAACTGCCTTTTCTGCACCAGGAATAGGAATTCTCTTTGCAGTAGCACCAGTAGCAACAATAACTTCGTCAGCATTAAGAGAAGCTACGTCTTTAACTTCTGTGTTCATGTGAATTGTAATTTTGTCATATCTTTTAACTTCACGGTTATACCAAGCAATAAGGTCACGGTCTTTTTCTTTAAATGTTGTAGCAGCTGCTGCAATAAACACGCCACCTAATTTGTCGGTTTTTTCGTAAAGGTCAACCGTGTGGCCACGTTGTGCAAGAACAATTGCAGCTTCCATACCACCGATACCGCCACCAATGATAGCAACCTTCTTTGCTTTTTTAGCTGGTTCGATTTTATATTTTTTAGACTGCATTGTTTTTGGGTTAAGAGCACAACGAGAAAGACCCATTGTGTCGAAAAGGTCTTGTGTATTAGCATGACCTTTTGAAGATGAGAAGTTGAAGCAACCGCTGTGACAGCAGATACATGGTTTAATATCTTCAATTCTGTCTTCAATAATTTTTGTAATCCATTCTGGGTCAACAAGGAATTGACGAGCAACGCCAACACCATCGATTTTGCCTTCTTTAATAGCATCTGCTGCAACAGCTGGGTCCATTCTACCAGCACAAACAACAGGAATATCTACAAACTTTTTGATGTGAGCAACATCCTCTAAGTTACAGTTTTCAGGCATATACATTGGTGGGTGTGCCCAGTACCATGAGTCGTATGTACCATTGTCAGCATTGAGCATATCGTAACCAGCATCCTGAAGATACTTTGCAGCCTTTTCAGATTCAGCCATATTACGGCCTGCTTCTTTATAGTCTTTACCTTCAACTTCGTCAGGCATTGCACCCTCGCAGAAGCCTTTCATTTTTGACTCAACTGAGTAACGGAGAGAAACAGGGAAATCGCTACCACAAGACTCTTTAATAGCCTTAACAACTTCTGTTGCGAAACGGAAGCGGTTTTCAAAGCTACCGCCGTATTCATCAGTACGTTTGTTAAAGAATTCAATAGCAAACTGGTCTAAAAGATAACCTTCGTGAACAGCGTGAACTTCAACACCGTCAACACCAGCATCTTTACAAAGCTTTGCTGTTTTAGCATAAGCTTCAATAATTTCGTGAATTTGCTCAACTGTCATTTCTGGGCAGATAATATCGTGTGCCCAACGAGATGGTTGAGGAGATGGTGAAGCTAACTCGTGAGATGTATCGATAATAGGTTTTACAATTGCACGAGTAATTTTATTTTTATGAAGTGGTGCAATAAGGTCTGTAATAGCCCAAGAACGACCCATACCAGCAGTAAGCTGAATAAAGAGCTTTGCACCTGTTTTATGGATTTCATCCATAAATTCTTTTAATTCTTCAAACATTTTTGGGTTTTGCCAGAGCCATTTTCCTCTTATAGTATCACGAAGAGGTGCGATACCAGGGATAATAAGACCAACATTATTGTTAGCTCTTTCAATAAAGAGCTTAGCCGCTTCCTTGTCAAAATGGCAACC
>CALFTN010000067.1 GCA_937916395.1 uncultured Clostridia bacterium
GAAGAGAGGCAGGGTTGTAAAAATAACTTTTTTGTTTCATTTATAATTGACTTACAAACAAAAAATAATCTGAAAATGATACAAGAAATTACCTGTTACAACAAACCATTATAATTAGCGTCGCAGACCCTCCTCAACTCAGCACTTTGCACTCAGCACTAAAAAGTCTAACACTTTTTATAATAACGCAATAAACTTACTAATTCCAAAAACTACGAAAGAAGGTCAGAAAAATGAAAATATTAAAAGCTCGCAATGGTATAGCACTTGTGGCAGTGCTTGTTATATTGCTTATAACTTCATTATTTATTCCTGTAATGTTCAATTTATCTGACTCATCTTTGGCAATTGCCGTTAAAGGTACTGACCGTCAGCGTGTTAGCTATTTTGCAAGAACTGTTACCGAAATGAGCATTGCAGCATTTATAAAGTTCGACAGTATTGAAGATAATAAATTAACTCCTGAACAGCAAGATGTTCGTGATGCAATAGATGATTTGATCAACATTGACACAAATGCTGATGGTATTATTGATGCAACAGAGCAAGCTGCCAATAAAGCTAAGAGCATACCAGTTTCACAGGTAGAAATGTTTTTAAAAACAGATGAAAATGGTACAATTTATTATAAAATTATAGATGGCGTTAAAACCCAGATTTCTAAGGCTGACTATAATTATTTAAGTATTCTTAATGAAAGTAAACCACAGAATGAAAAAACTGAACTCACAACCGGCACAGGTAAGGTAGAAACTCTTTATTACGCTACAAATGATACTCAGAATCCAGACCCTAACTATGCAATTTATACAGGTGACCCTGAGACCTATAAGCACATAGGTACTGCGAATTGCACTATTACATATCAGGGTGGACCTGCATATTTTAAAAAGAAGCTTTCTACAGGTGAAGTCACCGAAATTCAAAAAAATGAATATGACAGCTTGCGTGACGCATATTTGCAGGCTATTTCAAGTGGTAATGTAGATGGGCTTGATTATGAGGTTTCAAGCGTAAACAACAACAACGTTCTTTTTACCACAGAAGCAACTGTAAATGGTGCTAAGGCAACAAGAAGTGCCATTCTCGTTTTACAGACTTATCCTACAGAAGATAACTGGTTCCGTTTTAAGCCAGAAAGTGGTGGTAACCAGATTTTCGTTGACCCAGAAAAAGCTACATCTACTGTAATGATAGACTATAGACGTGCTCTTGGTGATAATGCAGACAGATATGTTAAACAGCCACTTCTTGTTTTTTCATCTGTTGGTAATATGATTATTGCTAATGGTGGCGTGTTAAAGCCTGGTGTAAATCCTGGTACGGCAACTCCAAATGACTACTACACTTCTGGTAACGATAACGCTCAATTTGTTTTAGGCGTTGAGCCTGGTCTTAACACAACCCCTAACAACGACCCATCATTTAAAATTATAGACGGTGCTAACTATGATGCTACTTTGAATGAAGCTCAGACAAATAACTTCGTAGCGTTTGCTTCAACCAAGGCTATAAGAGTTGAGCTCCCTGTAAACCTTTTACTTAACCCTTGCCGTGCAAGAAGATTGGGCGACGGTTTTGAAAAAAATGGTTCACTCTTTAAAATAATGCTCTTCCAGGCTCCGGATATTTTGTTCGAGGGCAGTGTAGATATGATGATGTCGTTCTACGTTCGTGGTAATGAAGAAGCGCGTAGAATGAGTTCGGTTGTGCTTAATGCACCAAGCAACACCCCTTACAGCTATGTTCACGAAAAATATGGTCCTGTTAAAGCAGGTAGAGTATTTTTCTCAGAAGACTGTTACCTCTGGGTTATTCCTTATGGCGATGACGGTAGCTCTTCTGCGTGGACTGGTGCTTTATCTCAGACTGTTTATAAGCGTGACTCAGACTTCCAGAAAATTAAAATTGCCAATGCTGGTGATGTTTATTACTTCAATGCTGAAATTTCAAAAACAAGCGAGGCAGAGCAATATGTTGACACTAACGGTGATGGTACACCTGATACTTATGTAAAAGTTGATAATGATAATGATGGTGTTAATGATACAGTTACCGAGTTAATTGGCTTCTCACTTACTGGTTACGCTTTAGAAACAATTTATCTCCCTGAATACCAGAAAAACAACAAAGGTGAATGGTGGCAGGTCTGGCAGAACGCTCAGGCGGATATTTTCGGTGCTTATATGGGCAGTAAATTAGATGAAGATACTACTTATCACAAAGACGATTTCCATTACATTGGTAATATGAACGACGGCGTTTCACTTATTGAATACCCAGCTGTTGATGATTATTACGTTATTTGGAACAGCTAAAAACCACTTGTGGTTTTAGTTGTTAGGAATTAGGTGTTATAATGGAAAGTGCTGAGCCTTTATAGTGCTGAGTGCGGTCGGCATTGTAAATGAAACGAAAAAGTTGTTGCAAGAAAACGCCTCTCTTCGAAGAGAGGGGGACCATTCATTGATATATCTGGATTTAGTGAATGGTTTTCAGGCGATAATTAAATTGTGATTTAATAAAAATTTAAAACGGAATGGTGGAGAGTTCTTTGTAACGAGCTAAATTTTAAAAATTCAGTTCGTCGGTTAAGAAACAAACCAAAGCTTATTTCTTCTTCAAGTGAGTTGATTTATAAAAACAACCTCGTTGCGAAGAACTCTCCACCACCCAAGAAAGCTTGTTTATTTTAATAAATTTTCAACGCGCTTGAAAACTTATTAAAGCGAATAACTATATGGGACGGCGGTCCCCCTCTCTTCGAAGAGAGGCGTTTTATAGAATTAAAAATCTTTGAAGACACACGAAAGGGTGAAAAGCTTATGAAAAGACTATTAAAGCAAAACCATGGTATGACACTTATGGAAATACTTGTGGCGCTCACACTTCTTATGATTGTAATTGTGGGCACAACTCCTGTTATGCTTTCAGCCTTTGATGGTCTTTACACAGCAGGTGAGTTTACACAGGATACATACGAAGCAAAGAGCGAGGTTGAAGATAAGCTTGCTACACGTAACACAAAGGATATTTATAACCCTGGATTTCAGGTTAACTTTCAGAATATTGGTAAGGTTGCAAATATTAACGCAAGGCGTGCTGTTTCTTCACTTTATGGTTCACTTGAAACACTCTTTTCAAACGGTAAGGTTCACATTGCGATTGTTTCTGCAAAAAATGTTAATGACGACTATGCAGATGACGGCTACCACGAGGTTATAATTCAGACTTCAAACTTAGATTTTGGTGATGACGTAAAAAATAAATTTGACGCAGCAGCAAAAATTTCACTTAATAATGAAGCTGAAGTTGAAGATGGCGACGCAGACCGTAAAAAAATAATTGACCTTACATTTATAATTCCTGATAAACAAAAGGTAGACGCAGAAGGTAAACCAGCAGGTGATGCTGTAGTTTACACCTATAAGGATAATCCAGAAACGCAGGAGGTTGAATCACATCTCGCAAATATAGAAGAGGATGACAAAGGTGACGCAATATGTGATGTCGACCACATAACTGGCAGAATTACTGTAAAAATTAACGGCTTTGACTTCACACAGTCACCTATTAAAATCCGTGCTTCTTACCTTGATGAAAACAACAAAAAGCAAACAACAGAAACTTATCTTTTCATTGACCAGCCAACAATTATGGCTGTTGGTGAAACAAACAAAACAGACTCTGAGGGTAACAGAATTGCCTATTACACCACACCTGGTGTTGTAGAGGTGCCAGATAAAACCAGCACCACTGGTGCAACAAAAAAGGTTTTCGAAATTTACCCAAGAATAATGCGTACTGCAAACGCTACTGGTACCTTGTCTGTAACTAATGATGACAAAGTTACTAACAGATTACCAGAAAATACAATTTTTAAATCTGTTAACTGGATTACCGAATCAACACCTGATGGTGAGCTTTTAGATAACTCTTACGCTTCTTCATATTACGTAATTACTGGTACAAATGGTGCTATTTACAGAACCTACGCTATGACTGGTTCTGCAGAAAAGAAAATAGTAGGTAAAGTAAACCTAGACACAAGTTTTCCACAATTTAATGTGGCGAATCAGTTGGGTGTAGACGTAGCTGGTGTGCTTGATAAAGACATTATTCTTGCTGATAAATATGCAACGATTGTTTACCCAGCTTTCTGGGGGGCAGACTTCTCACACATTTTTGGTTATTCTGCTTATGATACATATTCAGGTTATAAAGGTCAGGAAACATGGTATACTCAGACTGCAAAGGATTCCGGTGTAGGTAAGGCAGGCTATTACAGTAACACTGCAAGATATGCTTATCATTTTAATGGCACTGCACTTAAATTTAAATTTAACACACAAAGAAGTAAAAAAATTTCTTATGTTCTTACAGAGCTTGAAAACTCTTTGCGAATAGGCGGTTATATGGAAGATCCGGGTCATTTTGACGCCGGTATTAACAGAATCTGGGAAAGACCACTTAATCCAGATGGAACACAACAAGTAACACCTGAAAAGCAAACTTATTCAAGCGGAGGTGTCGGATATTTTTATAAAAAATCAGGAGAATCTCTCATTAGATGTACTATTGTTGAAATAAACAAAAGTGGTCAGAACTATAGAGATAAACATCTTAATCAAGTACCGACATATTTTGCAAACAATGGTTCAGGTGATGAAGGTCGTTATGACGATGGTTTTTTCGCTCAATTAAGGATAAAAGGATTAACCACATATTCTCCGACATTCCTTTATGAAAAAAGGAATGATGGTGGTGAGTGGAAGGATGCTTATAACACGGCAACAAACAAATCCAAGGTTATAGTAACAGATGCAACATATGTTCCAGATGTAGGTATGTTTTACGTTGGTACAGTTGCAGCTTACGGAGTGGTTAATCAGCTTGATAACTATACAACTAGAAGCAAATATGCCTCTGGGATTTTGAATAATGGTGACGATAACGAAGGATACGCAACAACATACTACGTAATGAGTAACGATGAAGGTACGACTACTTCTGTGTATAAGTATTCCTGCTCGAATAACTGGGGCTTTAATGACGGCAATTATACTCTCTATCAGAATAAATCGCCGATTACAGAGACAAATGAAGTAAAAGCCGTAGAAGCTAATAGTGATGCCTCCAGAGAGTTTTTTGTTACACGAAATACTTCACAGGCTGAAACAAAGCAACTTTTCAGTGATGTACTTTTCACAATGGGCTTTACTTCAAACAGAGAAATGGTTTACTCAAAAATTGTTTTTGGTAAGGATGAAAACGGTACTTTAAAAGAAGCTTATAAATATTGTGAACCTTTGTATTTCTTATCACATTATGATGATACAACAGATACACATGTACCGAATTTGTATATGAATGACTTTGCTTCTACCAAAAACTCAAGTAAAGGCTCTAACGGTTATAGCGGAAATATAACAGCTGGTTATTATAACGTTCCGGATAATGATTATTATAATGTTTGGTTCCCGGGTGAAATGTATAACTTAACAAATGTAGCCACAAAAGATGGTGTTACTGTTGCTGTAGGGTATGCTGTTTCAGGTTCGGCTTATACTTGGATGAATGTCTCTGAACCTACTAACACTTCTACTGCTTTGGGTGGTATATTTAATGATGGTGTTCTTGCGGGTATGATTTTGGGTCAGGATACATCATTCTCAAGTTTACTTTATTTTAAAGATAGAGAAAACTTTGATGACACATCACTTGCTGATGGTACACTTTCAGCTTTTGCCGGAAATAATACATATAGAGCAAAACTTGCAGGCGGTAACGAAGCCTGGAATTACGGAACACATCAGCGTGACAGTATTCAATTCACAGCAGTAGACCTTTCTGTAGAAAAAACTGATGTTAAGAAAGATACTTCTGGTGAAATAACTGAGTGGACTGACAGATATTACGCTTATTATGCAGATAACAAGGGTAGAGTTTATAGGTCACTCGTTGCAACTAAAAATGATAATGGTTCTGTTGAAATGGTTTCTCATATTGCAGACCAGGAAAAAGTGTTAGATAGTAATGGTAATAGCACAAGAAATGCTCCTTCATATATGGAAGAGCAGAAAATAGGCGATAAGGCTATTGGTGATTATTTTGAAAAAATCACTTCTGTTAAAGCGGATGGCGGTCTTGTAATTGTTACCGGTTACTCAAAAGAAGGCTTTTGCATTGCAGTTGGCGAAGTGAGTGAAGAGGGCAACGCACCTACTTGGAAAATTGTTAAAGGCAGTGGTTGCGACGCAACTTATAAGGTTAACGATATGCTCATTCGTGACGGCTATGTTTATATGGCTGGTAGCAAAACCTCAGGCGGTTTTGTTTTCGCTGTTGAAATGGCTGCACTTAAAGTTGCAGCTAATAACGGCACTGTTTCTGGTAAAACCGCTACAACTGCCGGCGCCCTTTATGCTATTGCAGGACAGTAATTGAATGCAAAATGAAACGAAAAAGTTGTTGCAAGAAAACGCCTCTCTTCGAAGAGAGGCAGGAACGAAGGAACAGCCTTGTTGTATCATTTTTAGATTATTGTTTGTAAGTGAATCAGTAAATTATAAATGAAACGAAAAAGTAATGGTAACAAAAACGCCTCTCTTCGAAGAGAGGGGGACCATTCGTGAGAAAATTTAACTGTTTCAACTGATTTTCAGGCGACAAAGCAATTACAATTTAATAAAAATTTAAAACGGAATGGTGGAGAGTTCTTTGTAACGAGCTAAATTTTAAAAATTCAGTTCGTCGGTTAAGAAACAAACCAAAGCTTCTTTCTTCTTCAAGTGAGTTGATTTGTAAAAACAACCTCGTGTCGAAGAACTCTCCACCACCCAAGGGAACTTGTTTATTTTAATAAATTTTCAACACGCTTGAGAGTTTATTAAAGTAAGCAAACACAAGGGACGGTGGTCCCCCTCTCTTCGAAGAGAGGCGTTTTATAGAAATACCTTTGTTTTTTCTGAGCTAATTCTAATTATAAAAAATAAGACGGAGAATAAATTTTGACAAATAGACATAAGCCGTTACCGCTTAATGAAAATTTAAGAGAATACGCAAAAGAAATGCGAAAAAATCCAACACCAGAAGAACGCATAATCTGGTATAGTTTGTTAAAATATTTAAAACCAAATTTTCATAGACAAAGAATAATAGGAAATTATATTGTAGATTTTTATTGCCCTAAATTAAATCTTATAATAGAGGTTGATGGCTGGCAACACGAGATATTAAAGAAAGAGTATGACGACAAAAGAACAGAATACCTCGAAAGTTTAGGCTTTTCTGTTTTGAGAATAGATAATCAGGATGTAAATTACGACTTTAATTATGTTGGTGCAGTGATAAGAAAAACTTGTAAACAAAAAGCTCGAGAATATGGTGTAGAGTTTATTGACAGAACACCTGACAGAGATAATTTTAAGGAATATGAAAATCTTGAGTAGAATAAAAAAAGTTTGCTCACAGAAACCTGCCTCTCTTCGAAGAGAGGGGGACCATTCGTGAGAAAATTTAACTGTTTCAACTGATTTTCAGGCGACAAAGCAATTACAATTTAATAAAAATTTAAAACGGAATGGTGGA
>CALFTN010000068.1 GCA_937916395.1 uncultured Clostridia bacterium
AAATGTGAATTAACCCAATTCCAATAGGTCGAACAGTTAGGAAAATAAGAATTTGACAGGATGGTTTCTAAAGCAAAGGAGATAGAATATGAAAATAAAAAAGTTTCAATTGGATGCGGATTTGCAAAGCTTAGAAGAATATTTAAGAAATCAATATCTGGAAAATAAGAATATGACTTCATGGCTGCCAGAAAGACTCCATGATTTGATTTATAGAATGGGGGCGCAAGAAACTGATGGCGGCAGGAAAAAGTCTGTAGATTATATTTTCTTGTGCGAAGAAGATGCAAAAATTATCGCTTGCATTCTTCCCGACGGCGACTCAATCTATATAAGCATCAAAAATGGTTATGAACAACTGTTTGGCTCCCTGCTTGCCTATAGTGAGGAAAACTGTCTGCCTCTATTTAGCAGAGAAGAAGATGGCTCAATAGATTTTTTGGTGGTTACCAATGACAGCCTAACCTATAGGCAAGAAATTCTTATGGGGTTGGGGTATAAAAGGCAGATTGAAGCAGATTATGATAATTGCGTGTATCCTTTGGAGTTAAATGTTTCAATTGATTTACCCGAAGGCTTTAGGCTTCTGTACGGCGAAGAGTACGATGATGAAGAAAACAAGTGGAGTGCTTGTAGTTTGGGTTTCCATCCAGACCTTGAAGCGCCTGATTACAGAAATGGAATGAATCCTTATTTCTCGCGCAAAGATTCATCGATGTATCAAGATAGTTTTGAATGCATTGTGGTGGATGAAAACACTTGTGAAAAAAACGATGTTTGTTCTTACTGTTTTGTCTATGTTGATAAAGAAACAAGAACGGCATATATCGAACCAGTCAGCACAAGAGAGAAATACCGACACAAGGGGATTGGTACTGCTATGATGCATGGGGTTATGCAGAGATGCAAAGAAAAAGGTATAGAAAAATGCTACGTTAATTCTTATGATTGGCGAAGAAAGTTTTATAACGCAGCTGGGTTTATTACAGAAGACAGTATAGGTTTTTGGCATAAAACAATAAAATAAACATTCTGTTCGACAAATTCCAATTTGTCGAACAGATGAATTTTGGATTTTATGAAACAACATTACAAAATTTTAGGAGCAGATTTCTGCTCCTTTTCTTTAATTAACGTATAGCTTCTTTACACCTTGCTACTATTGCTTTTAGCCAACTACTATGTTACAATTAACGTAGTAAACTTAAATTCATTGAGGAGATTAATTATGGGATTATTTGATAAATTTAAAAAGAAAAGTAACAGTTTAACAATAGAAGAAATTATATCTAAAGACTATAATCAAAAATATTTTGATGAATGTAAATATATTTGGAAAAATTATGTCCCTAAAAGAGGCCAAGCAACTAATTTACAAGGTGAACTATTGAGAGAAATAGAAAAAATTCGTTGTGAAGCGCAAGATAACGGAAATATAAATTGGGATGATGATTTTTCTTATTTTTGTGATTTTATTAGCAATAAATTATCTGAACAATCAATATATTCCACTCAAGAAAAAGAAGAAATTAGTTTAATTATGTCTTATTTAAAAGAATGTGGTATGTACGCTCAAAAATTCAACAGTGGTAAAATTTCAGAAAAAGATATTGATGCAAACAAAATTGCATATACAAAAGATAATCTGTATGACATAATCGCTGATAAAATAGGACAATTACAAAAAGAAAATAATAATCCGATACCTTATGAAAAAAACAATAATATCAATAGATAACTTCAGTTCATTAAACTAAATTTCAAAAGAAAAAGGTTTACCACAGTAACATTACGGAGGATTCCTATGCAAGTTTTACAAACAATTATTTCTTATCTCGCAATAGCGGCAGCTTTTATCACTTCACTTTTTCCACAGGGGGATTTAAAATTGATACCATTTTCAAATAATTATAATATTCCCGATACTATTCCTGAATACTCTGTGATTTCTACCAATGAGAAAAATGACTGGGATGCAAAATGGATATGGGATAAAGACAATATTAATGAGAACAATGTATGGATGTGCTTTAATAAAAAAGTAAAACTCAATAAAGTTCCAGAAGAGCTTATTGCTCACATCTCTGCTGACTCTAAATATTGGCTTTACATAAACGGCGAAACAGTTGTTTTTGAGGGTAGTGTAAAACGAGGTCCTGAGAAAAATAGTGGCTATTATGACAGTATAGATATTGCACCTTATCTGAAAAAGGGTGAAAACTCAATCTGTGCTTTAGTGTGGTATTGGGATAATGAAACAAGCTACTCTTATAGCAGTAGTGGCCAGGGTGGTTTCATTTTTGAAGCAATTGCTGAAAAAATTTCTATAGCATCTGACAAAAGCTGGAAGGTAAAAAGAAACCCGGCTTTTGTTAACAGTTCTCTTTATCCACCTAACTACCGTCTCCCTGAATACAGTATTTATTATGATGCAAGAGAAGAAATTGGTGCGTGGATAAATGAAGAATATGACACTTCTCTCTGGGAAGCTGCAACTGAATATGCAGTTGGTGGTGAGGGTGTTTATGGCAAGCTTTATCCTAGAGGTATACCATTCTTAAAAGATTTTGGTCTTAAGGACTACGAAAACTCAAGTGACTATGAAAACTACACTGTTACTAACGCTTTCGGTGAAAAAATCACTGTAGACATTCCTTATAATGCACAGCTTACGCCTTATCTTAAGGTTATAGCACCTGCAGGCAAAAAAATCCGCATAACAACCGAAAACACTTTAATCGGTGCTGTTTCAACCACATATATTACCAAAGAGGGCGAACAGGAATTTGAGGCTTTAGGCTGGTTTAATGGTGAACATATTACTTACAAAATACCAAAGGGCGTAACTGTTGTTTCTTTAAAATATCGTGAAACCAGCTATGACAGCTCATTCTGTGGCAACTTTAAGTGTAATGATGAATTCCTTAATTCATTGTGGCAAAAATCTTTAAGAACACTTTATGTTACTATGCGTGACAATTTTATGGATTGTCCTGACAGAGAAAGAGCTCAGTGGTGGGGTGATGTCACAAGCGAAATGATTATGACAATGTACTCTATGGATAGTAATTCCTACTTATTGTATCAAAAAGGTGTCGAAGCAATGCTTTCTCACGTTGACGACACAAAAATACTTCAAACAGTCGTTCCTATAAACGGTGACTATTTTGAGCTTCCTGTTCAGCAATTAGCTGGAATCGTAGGTTTTCTTACTTACTATGAGTACACAGGTGACCAAGCTTTTTTAGAAAAGGTTTACCCTGCTTCACTTGATTATCTCAAGCTCTGGGAAATTGGCGAAAACAATCTTGTGGTTCATCGCAGTGGCTCTTGGGACTGGCCAGACTGGGGCAACAAAGCAGATATGACTGCAATAGAAAATGCCTGGGTTTATTATGCTCTTTCCGCCACAGAAAAAATGGCAAATATTTTAGAAAAAGATGAAGATATTCAATTCATCAAAGACAGAAAAAACACTATTCAGAAAGGTTATAAAACGCTCTGGACAGATGAAGGCTTCAAAAGCGAAGATGTAAAAAATCCTGACGACAGAGCCAATGCTCTTGCAGTTTTGTCTGGACTCGCAGAAAAAGAGCAATATAACACTATCAAAGCCGTTCTCACAAACGCAAGAAATTCAAGTCCATATATGGAATATTATGTTCTTGAAGCCCTTTGCAAAATGGGTGAATATAAAACAGCAAATGACAGAATCAGGGACAGATATGTAGATATGATGACTGAAGATTACTCTACCCTTTGGGAATTCTGGGATTCCTGGCGTGGCACTATGAATCACGCCTGGAGTGGTGGTCCTCTCGTTATAATGAGCAAACATTTTGCAGGCATCTCGCCAATTGAAGCTGGCTATAAAAAGCTTAAAATTGAGCCTCAATACTCACTCTCTGACACTATGAGCTGTACTGTGCCAAGTGTAAAGGGGTTAATCACTATGGAGTATGAAAAAATCGATAATAAATTTATTATTGAGCTCACCCTCCCACAAGAAATTAAAACTGTTTTATACGTACCAACAGGCGCTACTGTAAAAATCAATTCAGAAGTTCATTACAAAAATGGTGAGTATGTAAACGGTGAAATCAGTAACGTAGAAATAGTGGAAAAACCACTCAATAACAAATAATTAAAAATATTTTTTAGGTTGTGAAATTATGTCAACAAAACTCTGGTATGATGAATTTATAAATGATTGGATGTGGGCGTTACCCTTAGGCAACGGCAGAATTGGTGCAATGCAATATGGCAACCCACATTGTGAACAGATTGAAATAAACGAAGAATCCCTCTGGAGTGGCAGACAGATTGAAGAACAATATCACGCTTCCCCTGAAGCACTTAAAGAAATCCGTCAGCTTGTCAGAGAAGAAAAGCTTAAAGAAGCGGCTCAGCTTGCCAGAAAAACTTTTTTATCTGACCCACCAGTTGTTCGCTCTTATGAAAGCTTCGGTGAAATTTTTATTGATTTCTTTGACAAATCACCTTACACAAACTACCGTAAGGAACTGGAATTAAGCGAAGCCATCACCAGAATTTTCTGGACAAAAAGTAAAATAAACTTTAAAAGTGAATGTTTTATAAGCGAAGATTCCGACGCCTTTGTTTACAAGGTAGAAACTGACAATAAACCATTCTCTTGTAACGTGAGCATTAGGAGAAAACAAGATGCTTACAGCTCTTGCACAAATCACGATACAATAATTATGAACGGCAGAATTACATACAGCACACATCACTATTATGGTGAGGGTGGCGAAGGTATGTCATTCGGTGCAAAGCTTCGCATTAAAACAGATGGTGAATTAACGACTGACCACAGCACAATAACTGTTACCGATGCAACCTATGTAATTGTTTATTCTGCTTTCGAAACTAATTACAACGTTAATGAATTTGATATTGACGAATCTTTAGATTTTAAATCAAAATTAAATAAAACAATCGAAAGTATTATAAATGAAGATTATGAAAAAATTAAGGAAACTCATATTTCAACTCATAAAAAATGGTTTAATAATGTCGAACTTAATTTAGAAGAAACCGAATTCAGTTCACTCCCTACAAACAAAAGACTCAAAGAACTTAATTGGGATGAATATGACCCTGATTTATTTGCTCTTTACTATAATTTCGGCAGATATCTTTTAATTGAAAGTTCAGGTAAAAATGCAAGACTTCCAGCTAACCTTCAGGGCATCTGGTGTCACGATTTCAACCCACCATGGGGTAGTGACTTCCATACCAATATAAATCTTCAAATGAATTATTGGCCTAGCGAAAGTGCTAATCTTTCAAAAACCTCTGCCCCATTTATCCATTTTATGAAAATGATAAGTTCTTTCGGTTCTAAAACAGCAAAAGAGCTTTTCGGAGCAAGAGGCTGGGTTATTAACCACACTACCGACGCTTTCGGAAGAACAGGTGTTCATGACAGCGTAGATTGTGGATTCTTCCCTATGGCAGGTCCTTGGCTTTGCCTTAATCTGTGGGAGCATTATGAATACACTGACAGCGTGGAATACCTAAAAGAAATTTACCCTATTTTAAAAGGCTCGTGTGAATTTGTTCAGGACTATTTGACAGAAAATGAAAATGGTCACCTTATCACATCACCCTCTAACTCTCCTGAAAATGAATTCTATTATATCGATGCTAATGGTGAAAAACAGGAAAGTATGTTTACCGAAGGTGCAACAATAGATTTTCAGATTATTCACGCTCTCTTCACACGTACTGTGCATGCTTGCAGAATTCTTAACAAAGATAAAGAATTCTCTGAATCTCTTTTAGAAGTTTTAAAAAAGCTTCCACCTATGAAAATAAGTGAACGCTACGGAACAATCTGTGAGTGGATTAAGGATTATGAAGAGACTGACCCTGGTCACCGACACATCTCACATCTTTTCGGACTTTTCCCTGGTGACCAGATTAATGAAAGTAACCCTGAAATTTATGAAGCGGCAAAAAGAACAATTGCTCGTCGTATAGAAAATGGTGGTGGCTCAACAGGTTGGTCAAGAGCCTGGACCATCTGCTTCTATACCAGACTTAAAGATGGCGAAAATGCATATAACCACCTTAAATATTTACTAAAAAAATGCACTGCCAACAATCTTTTTGACATTCATCCTCCATTCCAGATTGACGGTAACTTCGGTGGTGTTGCCGCTATCACAGAAATGCTTCTTCAAAGTCACCTTGGCTCACCTGATAACAGAATCTCTGAGCTTTTACCAGCTTTGCCAGAGGACTGGCACGAGGGTTCCATTAAGGGCGTAAGAGCAAGAGGAAATATTACTTTTGACATTTTCTGGGAAAATTCAATTCTTAAAAAAGCCAGTGTTACTGCTGAAAACAACTGCACATTAAGAATTAAATTAAATGATAAAACTAAAAATCTCAGTACAAATAAGCCTTATACTATTGAAGACAACTGCTTTACAGCAGAGCTTTCAAAGGGTGAAACATTAGAACTCACCAACTGATATTTCGATTTTAAATCGAGCCTGTTTTATTTTTATAGTGCAGAACTTCTATGATTTAAAATGTTGAAAAAATTTTTCAACTGTGATATAATTTTAACAATAATGTTTACTTAGAGGTGTTTCAGATGGCAAAGTGGATTGATAATAAAACCGTAATAATTACAGGTGCATCAAGTGGTATCGGCAAGATGCTCGCAGAGAGGCTTATGAAAGAGCACAACTGTAATGTAATCGGTGTTGCAAGAAGCGAAAAGAAAATGCTCGCATTCGTTGAAGAACTCGGCGATTACGCTAAATTATTTTCATATAAGCTTTTTGATGTTTCAAGCTATGACAACTGGCAAGAATTTCATGATTGGCTTGTTGAAAACAATATAAAGCCAGATGTTCTTATTAACAACGCTGGTGTTCTCCCTCGTTTTGACAGGCTTATGAACTACTCTAAAGAAGAGATTGATGAATCAATCAATATTGACTTCTATTCTGCGGCATATTCCTCAAAAATTATGCTTCCTCTTCTTATGGAAAGTGAAACCCCTGCAATTATAAATGTTGCCTCATCTGCAGCACTTATGGCTCTCGGTGGAACATCAATGTACTCTGCAAGTAAAGCAGCCGTTAAAGGCTTAACTGAGGCTATGAGAGAAGAGCTCCGTGGTGAAGCTTACATAGGTCTTGTTTGCCCTGGATTTACGAAAACAGATATTTTCAGAAATCAAGGTGCAACAGATGGTATGAACCTTATAAATATGGTTTCAACTCCTTGTCATAAGGCTGTTAACAGAATTCTCAAAGGTATTCTTAAGAAAAAATCATATATCGTAGTTGGCTTTGATGGCAACGCAATGGGCAGATTTAACAGGCTAATGCCTGTGCAAGGCTCAAGACTTTTCAGTTCTGTAATCAAAGCGTTTAAAATTGACCTTTTTGCTTCAACCTTTGGTTATGAAAAGAAAGGCGACAAGAAACAATTTTAAAAAAACGAAAAAGAGACGATGCACTTCAATTGAACTGCTCGTCTCTTTAGTTTTTAATATCCTATCTTAAAATCCACAACATTTCTGAGTTTGCCACCTTGCAAGTAGCTTTCAATATTTTCAAAGCAGATTTTCCAGATTTTATCCTTTGTAGCCTCATCGCCACTAAAGGATGGACCTGCTATGTGTGGGGTGATAATTACATTTTTCATATCCCATAGCTTTGAATTTTCAGGGAGTGGTTCATTTTCAAAAACATCTAAAACTGCACCTTTGATTTTACCGGCTTCTAAAATTCCGATTAAATCATCAGTAACAATAAGACTGCCACGGCCAACATTTACTAAAACCGAGTTTTCTTTCATAAGCGAAAGCATTTCTTTATTCAAAATACCAATAGTTATTTCGGTTTCTGGCAAACAACATATTACAATATCTGCTTTCGGTAATAAATAGTCAAGCTCAACCATATCGAAAATCTCGGTGAAGCCCTCTAAAAAATCTTCTTTTGATTTTCTTCTTATACCAAATATTTCTTTTGCACCTAACACTTTTAGCTTTTTAGCAGTTGTTCTGCCTATATCACCTGTACCAAGAATCAAAACAGTTTTGTTTCTAATTGTGTCAACGCTTTCTTTTTTTTGCCAGATGTGATTGCGTTGGTTTTCAATATACAATGGAAAATCTCTGTAAATAGCAAGTATTCCGCCGATTATATATTCTGAAATAACTTCACCAAATGCACCACTCGCAGTTGCAAGAACAGCACTTTGAGGGAAGCTTTTCATTTTTAAAAACTTATCAGCACCAGCCCAGGTAAGCTGTAAAAGCTTTAAATTTTCTGTCAAGGCTAATTCATTCTCAGTAGGCTCACCAAGAATAACTGTCGCATCTTTAAAATCACTTTCGTTTATAGCATCTAAAAAAACAAGCTTTGCCCTATCGCTGAAACATTCTGAAAACTCTTCTTTTATTTCGCTGTCTGCATTAACTTTAACTAAAATCTTTTCCAAAATCATCACCATTTTCATTGTATCATTTTAATCGTATCAAATCAATAGTTCTTTACTATACTTTAAATCTGTGATATAATTTTTACATATTATTCCAAACAAAGAAAGTGTGAGTTTTATGTTAACAGAAAAAGAAATGGCAGAAATTGAAGAGCTTATTAAACGAGATATAGAAAACGGCACAATTGAATTAATGCCACAAGATAAAATTTTTGATTTTCTCCCTAAAAAAGATAACGTAATAAGAGTTATGTCATTTAATATAAGATGTTCTGGCGTAGGGGTGCAAACTGCTGAATCCCGTTACACTCTTGTCAGCGAAACAATTTTCAAGGGTATGCCTGATTCTGTTGGTATTCAGGAAGCAACTCCTGAATGGATGGACTATTTAAAAGACGCGCTAAGTGATAAATATGACTATGTTGGAATCCCACGCGAAGAAGATGGTGAATATTCCTCTATCTTCTACTTAAAGGATAAATATTCCGTAAAAGAAAGCGGTAATTTCTGGCTTTCAGAGACACCCGAAATAGAATCAAAAGGTTGGGACGCTGCCTGTTACAGAATATGCACTTGGGCAGTTTTAGAAAACAAAGAAACTAAAGAATGTTATGTTCACGTTAACACTCACCTTGACCACATTGGTATTTTAGCACGCAGAAATGGTGTTGAATTAATGCTTGATAAATTAAGAGAATACAGCAATATTCCAGCAGTTTTCACAGCCGATATGAACATTGAAGAAGGCACAGAAAATTATCTTCAATTTGTAAATTCTGGCTTTATGTATGATACAAAACACCAAGCAGAAAACACAGTCGATTGCCTTACATTCCACAACATCAAACCATCTGTTTATCACGATGTTATTGACTATGTTATGATTAACGATAGATTTTCTGCCGATACTTATAGAGTAGTAACTGCAGGTGTGAATGGCAAATATGTTTCAGACCATTTCCCTGTCTACGCCGACCTCTACATAAAATAAAAACAGAGTGAGTGTATTTTTAAAATGAGTAAATACGGTTTAATTATGGAAGGCGGAGCAATGCGTGGCTTGTTCACCGCAGGTGTAATGGATGTTTTAATGGAAAACAAAATTCACTTTGATGGTGCAATAGGTGTTTCTGCAGGTGCCGCATTTGGTTGCAATTTTAAATCTAACCAGATTGGAAGAGTACTTCGCTATAATAAAAAATACTGCCGTGACCCTCGCTTTTGCAGTATTCGTTCTCTTATTAAAACTGGTGACTTATATGGTGCAGAATTCTGTTATATCACCATTCCTTATGAATTAGATTTATTTGACTGCAAAGCGTATTTAGAGAATCCAATGGATTTTTACGTTGTTTGCACCGATGTTGAAACTGGAAAGCCTGTTTACAGAAAGTGTATTACCGGTCGCGATGAAGATTTAACGTGGATAAGAGCCTCAGCATCTATGCCAATAGCATCAAGAGTAGTTGAAGCAACTGGCTACAAGCTTCTTGATGGTGGTATTTCTGACTCAATTCCACTTTCATATTTTGAATCTTTAGGCTACGACAAAAATGTGGTTATATTAACTCAACCAAAAGGTTATATCAAAAAGCCGAGCAAGGCTTTGCCACTTATAAAAGTATCTTTAAAGGAATACCCCAATGTTTATAAAACAATGGAAAACAGGCACAACGACTACAACGAAACTATTAAAAACATTGAAGAAGCAGAAAAAAATGGTGATGTTTTAGTAATAAGACCACCAGAAAAGCTCCCCGTAGGCAGAGTTGAGCATAATCCTGATAAATTACAGATTGCTTATGATATCGGCAGAGAAACTGCATTAAAACAATTAGAAGAAATTAAAGAATTTGTTACAAAGTAGGTTTTATTATGGAACTCAAAGAATTTTTAAGAGTTGCAGCAAATGTTAAGCCAGACAAGCCCCAGCTAGAAAGGTTGAGAGAAACACCATTTTATGCATTTGTTCACTTTTCCCCTAACACTTACACAAATTTAGAGTGGGGTGACGGCACAGAAGACCCTAAAATTTTCAATCCGACAGAGTTAGATTGTGAACAATGGGTTAAAGCTATAAAATCAGCTGGAATGAAGGGGCTTATCCTCACAGCAAAGCATCACGACGGCTTCTGTCTCTGGCAAACTAAATACACCGAACATTCTATGAAGAATTCGCCATATAAAAATGGTAAAGGTGACATTGTAAAGGAATGTGCAGATGCGTGTAAAAAGCACGGAATAAAATTTGGCTTTTACCTCTCCCCTTGGGATAGAAACTCAAAATATTACGGCACAGACGAATACAATGATTACTATGTAAATCAATTAACAGAGTTACTCACAAACTATGGCGAAATTTTCCACGTGTGGTTTGATAACGCTTGTGGTGAAGGTCCAAACGGTAAAAAACAGGTTTATGATTTTGACCGCTACATAAAAACTATAAGAAAATATCAGCCGAATGCAACTTTCTTTAATGATAAAGGTGGTATGCGCTGGTGTGGTAACGAAGCTGGTGCGGCTGCTCATGCACAATGGTGTGTTGTACCTTTCGAGCTTTGCTCAATTGCAGAGCATAAAACAGAGGTTGAACCACTTATGGAAGGTAGTCTTGATGACATGAGAAACTGTGATGTTGCGTTAGGCTCAATTTCTAATATAATGTATTCAAAAGCACTCACCTTCTGCCCTGCTGAAACAGATATGTCTATAAGACCAGGCTGGTTTTATCACGAGGATGAAGAACCACACTCTTTAGACCGACTTTTTGATACTTACCTCAGAACAGTTGGTGGTAACACAACTTTCAATTTAAACATTCCCCCAATGAAGAATGGCAAATTCAATGAAAAAGACGTAGCAAGACTTAAAGAGTTAGGCGATAAAATCAATTCTGAACTCGGCAAAAATTTAGCCGAAGATGCCACTATTACAGAAAACAAAAAGAATGGCACTTATCAGACCGAATTTATTATTGAACTGCCCCAAAAACGAACCATAAAATATCTTGACATAGCAGAAACCATAGCAGAGGGGCAAAAGGTAGAAGCCTTCAGAATTTATATAAAGGATGAAAATAACCTCTGGAAATTCGTATCTAGTGAAACCACTATAGGTAGCAGAAAAATAGTAGCTTTAGAAGCTGTTGAAACAAACGGAATCAAAGTCCAAATAACCTCTGCAAGAGATGAGGTTAAATTGGATTGGATGAAGGTGTATTAAAGGAGCATTTAGCATGAATAAATCAAATATAAAAACAGAAAAACAATATCTTGAAAAAATCAGTGAATTACATAACAGCTTAAACAAACAGAATGCAAAAAAAATAAATGATGAACTTGATGAATTGTATAATTATAAACCAATTCGTCTTGAATGGTTTTATGCTAAAATGGATGTATTGTTTGAGTTAGGTGAGGATTTTGCTCAATACAGCGGTCATCTTTATGATAATTACTGGGCTCTCAAGGAAAGTGACAAATTCTCCAAATTATCAAAAACTTTAATTAAATTAAATGAACGACTTGGTAACTCAGAAGAAGTTGAGAGACTAAAATTTGAATTATATACAAGAACAGAAGAGACAGATATTTCTACACAAAAATATTATGAACAATTTTTTAATGACTTCAGTGCTCTATTAATTAATTACGTTGAAGATAACGCTACCAAAGAAGATATAAAAAGAATATTTGAACTGAGCTTTATTACTTCTGATTTTGTTTTGGCTACAATATTTAAAAATTTATATACTGCAAAATTCAACGAAGATATTACGGTTAATCCAATAGTTTCAAAACGCCCAAACATTTTTTATTTTGAACAAATATTAAAACAAGATTCACATACCTTCACAGTTCTCTTTAATGAAAGCAATCAATTGGTAATTCTTTCTGTTATTAAAGCACTTAAAGAGTTAGGTCACAATATTTTTGTTCTTTCTGAACCCCAGAATTTCGAGGTTGATGTTGAAATAGACATATCGAAAACATTGGATATCAGTTTAGAGAGCATACAAGAAACTGCTGACTTCTACTCAATTTTTCCTGTCCAAATAGTAAAAAACGGGAGAATTTTAGGTGATAACAGACTCCATCTTATTGATTACATAAGTAATACTTTATCAAAAGAAAATTTCTCCACTGTTTTAGCATTCAATGACTACATGCTTTCTGTCGAGCAACAAATAGGCTCTAATAAATTTTTAGAACCGCTTTATACCAATAATATGTCTTATAATACTATGGCATTTGGTTGGAGTGGAGATTATTGCGCCTATATGGATAAGCTTTATAAAATTGATTCTAAAAAACTTATAAATCAAAAGCCAACAGTAGATTTTTCTATAATTATACCTGTCAGGAATGATTCCTCTGATACATTATTCCACACAATAAGAACTTGTCTTGATATTAATTACAATGGTAAATATGAAATCGTTATAAGCGACAATTCTTCGAAGGGTAATGAAAAAGTTAAATCAGTAGTTGATAAACTCAACGATAAAAGAATTAAATATTACAAACCACCATTTGAGCTTTCTTTGCCTAAAAGTTTCGAGTTTGCGTGTCTTATGGCAAAAGGAGAATTTTTAATCCCCTTTGGAGCGGATGATGCTATTTTGCCGAACGCTTTAAATGTAATTTCTGATGTTTTAAAAGAACACCCCCATGAAGAAATACTCTTATGGAAAAGAGGGTTTTATGCTTGGCCTGGTTTTAACAAGACACAGCAGAATCAGTTTTCTATTTCAACTGAATCTACAACAAGCCTCAATTGTTCCGTACTTCAGTCAAGTCAACTATGGGCTTCAATTTTAAACGCACCTAATTTAATGTACACAATACCTTTATTTTACATTAACTCAGGATTCAAAAAATCTTATCTTAACACCTTGCTTACAAAAACTAGCACCCTTTTCAACGGACCATGCCAAGATATATATACTGGAATTGTTAATATTTGCATAAATAATTCAATTCTATTTTTAGATAAACAATTAACCTTTGCGGGAATGTCATCATCCTCCATAGGCGCAAGTTTTAATGTTTCTAAAAAAACTGTTTCAAAAGCCGATATTTCAACAGACTACATTTACATTTATAATGATTCTTACTACGAACAACTTATTCCAAGTGTATGGAATGATAGAGGAACATTATATAAATCCATTATGCGAGCTATTTCTAAAGGGCTTTTAGACAAAAGTTTTTTAGAAAATATTGTAGATTTTAAAAACTTTTATATTAATATGTTGTCACTTATTTCTAAAGATGGTATAATGTTTGAAAAGGAAATGGAGTTATTTAAATGTTCAGCAAAAAAAGTAAGCGAAGACTTTTCTGAATGGTTTGATAACACCTATTATAAAAACAATTTTGAACCTGTATATTTCAAAGAAACCGACGAACCACAAACTGGTCACAGTTACAATATAGGCTTTAACGATAAAAGTTTAACTTTAGACGCTTCTGACTTTGGTGTCAAAAATATTTATGATGCAGTAGCCCTTTATAAAAAATTAACTGGAATGTAAATTCCCTTGAAAGAAGGATTCAACTTGAAGATTCAATTAGCTGAATATGTAGCAAATTTTTTAGTGGAGCATAACATAACAGACTGCTTTAGCGTAGTCGGTGGCGGTGCTATGTATCTCAATAACGCATTTGGTCACCATGAAGAACTCATTGTTACATATAACCATCATGAACAAGCATGTGCTATTGCGGCTGAATCTTATGCCAGACTTGAAAATAAAATTGCTGCTGTATGTGTAACTACTGGTCCTGGTGGAATAAATGCTTTAACCGGTGTTGCTTGTGGATGGCTTGACTCTATTCCTATGATGATTATAAGTGGTCAGGTTCGTTACGATACCACTTCACGTTATGCAAAAAAAAATTGTGCTATTAATCTTCGCTCTTTTGGCGATCAGGAATATGACATTGTGTCGTGTGTAGAACACATGACAAAATATGCAGTAATGATAGAAGAACCTTTAAAAATTAAATATGTTTTAGAAAAAGCATATCATCTTGCTACAACAGGCAGACCTGGACCTGTTTGGATTGATATTCCCCTCAATTTTCAATCAGCTATTATAGAAACTGATGACCTTATCTCTTACTCACCCGATGAGAATGATACTTCACTTCCACCAAAATTAGACTCCAACACAGTAAACACAGTTATTGAAGAAATAAAAAAAGCTAAAAGGCCTGTGCTTTATGCAGGTTATGGAATCCGTCTTTCAAATGGTTACAATGTTTTCAGAAAACTTATAGAAAAACTCAATATTCCTGTTGTAACTTATTGGAATGCAATTGATTTAATTGAAAATGACCATAGATTATATTGTGGCCGTGGTGGCAATATGGGTGACAGACCTGGTAATTTCGCTGTTCAGAATGCAGATTTAGTAATTGCTATTGGCACAAGAATTTCAATACGACAAGTAGGTTACAATTGGAACACTTGGGCAAGAGAAGCAAAGGTTATAATGGTTGATATTGATGAAAATGAAATGAAAAAACCTACAATTCATGTAGATTTACCAATTCATGCAGACGCTAAAGATTTTATGAAAGAATTACTTGCTTCAATACAGGAAGATAAATTATTTGAAAACGAAGAATGGATTTCTATTTGTAATAATTGGAAAAACAAATACCCTGTTGTTTCAGAAAAACACTATAATTCATCTAATAAAAATGTAAATGTATATGCATTCATTGACTGTCTTAGCAAAAACCTTGCAGAAAACAGTTTGACTGCTGTTTCTAATGGTGCTTGTTGTGTTGCAGGTAGTCAGGCATTTATAATAAAGAAAAATTCACGTTTTACAAACAATAATGCTATTGCAAGCATGGGTTATGGTTTACCTGCTGCTATTGGTATGTGCATTGGTAGTAACAGAAAGCAAACAATTTGTCTTGAAGGTGACGGAAGCATAATGATGAACCTTCAGGAATTGCAAACAATTATTACTAACAATTTGCCTGTTAAAATCTTTCTTATAAATAATTCAGGTTACCACTCAATTAGACAAACACAAAACAATTTATTTAAAGATAAATCAAAAGTAGGCATAGGGCCTGAATCCAACGACCTGTCTTTTCCGAATTTTGAAAAACTGACCACAGCTTTTGGGTATGATTATTATTCTGTAAAAAGCAAATCAGAAATGGCTGAAACAATACAAAAAGTGTTAAGTGAAAACGGACCTGTTTTTTGTGAGGTATTCACTGATACTGAGCAGAATTGGGAACCAAAAAACAGCACAAAAAAATTACCAGACGGAAAGTTGTTTAGCCCACCACTTGAAGATTTAGCACCTTTCTTACCACGAGAAGAATTAGAAAAGAATATGTTTATAAAAACAATAAATATCAACTAAATGTAGGTGGAAATATATGAAACAAAACTGTTTATCTTGCGGTGCTTCTCTACCGAATACGCCGCTATTATATTTAAATGATATGCCGGCATCAGCACAAAACTTTCCGGAAAAAGAGCAATTAAAGAACGAGAAAACTATTTCGTTAAAGCTAAAGCAATGCAAAATGTGTGGCTTAGTACAATTTGATTGCAATGCAGTAGATTACTATAAAGATGTTATCCGTTCTGGTGGTTTTTCTTCCACTATGTACAACCTTAGAAAGAATCAATACACACATTTAATTAATACGTATAATCTTCAGAATAAGAAATTTATTGAAATAGGCTGTGGCGGCGGTGAATTTTTATCTATTTTAACTGAATTCCCTGTTAAAGTTTTTGGGATAGAACACAATTCTTCTCTTGTAGATGTAGCAGTTAGCAGAGGATTAAATGTAACCCAAAATTTTTTGGAAAAACCAACAAACATTTTAGAAGATGGTCCCTTTGATGTTTTCCTCTCTTTTAATTTCCTAGAACACCAACCGAACCCTAATGGCATGCTTCAAGCAATATACAATAATTTAACAGATGATGGTATGGGGTTAATTACAGTACCAAGTTTTGAGTACATCATGGAACACAACTCATTTTATGAACTGATAAGAGATCACCTTGCATACTACACTTTTGACACTTTACGTTTCTTACTAGAAAAAAATGGATTTACTATACTAGAACAACAGATAGTGAATCGCGATACAATTTCTGTAATAGTAAAAAAGAAACCTATGTTGGATGTTTCGAATTTAACTCGCAACC
Organism: uncultured Clostridia bacterium; assembly: GCA_937916395.1. Taxonomy (GTDB): domain Bacteria; phylum Bacillota; class Clostridia; order Oscillospirales; family Acutalibacteraceae; genus DTU089. Next base: position 16,696 of record CALFTN010000068.1, read on the forward strand.
ACTACGATATACAAACCCAATTAAACAACTATATCGACAGTAAAATAAACGAAAACAAAACGGTTGCTATTTGGGGGGCCAGTCACCAATGCCTTACACTAACAACAACAGCCAAATTGAGAGAAAAAATAAGATATATAATTGATTCAGCGCCATTCAAGCAAGGCAAATTCACTCCAGGATCTCATATCCCAATAATCTCTCCAGATGATGCAATTATCAATCCTGTTGATGTTATAATTATCATAGCACCCGGTTACACCAATGAAATTGCAGATATTATACGCACCAAAATTGGTGAAAACATTGAAATTGCTGTAATCATGTCAAAAAGCCTTCAGATGTATGAGGATATAAAAAATGTCAACAATAATAATGACCGGAGCAACTAGCTTTCTTGGTCTCAACACACTTTCACACCTTCTTTCTCAAGGAAACACTATATATGCATTAGTGAGAAAAGACTCCCCCAAACTTCCATTATTGCCAGACTCGCCTAATTTAATAACCATCTACGGTGATTTAAATGATATTGATATAATTTATAATTTTGTAAAAAAAGCAAATTACTTTTTACATTTTGGTTGGGATGGCTCTGGGAATTTAGGAAGAGCTGACACAGAGATGCAGAACAAAAATATTGCTTACTCAATTAAAGCCCTTAAGCTTGCTGAAAAAACCAATTGTTCAAAATTTATTTTTTCAGGGTCGCAAGCAGAATACGGTAAAACAACCGAGCAGATTTTTGAAACGAACAAGTGCTCACCTATATCTGCGTACGGCAAAGCGAAATTAAAATTTTCTGAATATGCATTTAAATACACACAAAATAAACCAATTGAATTTTTACACTTAAGAATCTTCAGTGTATACGGATATGGTGACCGTGATAATACCTTGGTTGATTTATGTGTTAAAAACTTTGATGCAGATACGCTCACTCAATTAGGTTGTTGTCAACAATACTGGAATTATTTATATATTGACGATTTTGTTTTTATAATAACTAAGCTTTTGAATTATCCCACAAAAAGTGGAATTTATAATATTGCCAGCAAAGATACAAGAATCCTTCGTGATTTTGTAGAAGAAATCTACGACCTTTCAACAAAAAAAGGTAAATATACTTTTTCTGCAAATGAACAAAACCCAGAAGGTTCTCCCATACTACAGCCTAATATAGATAAGCTTATTTCTATTATAGGAAATTTTGAATTCAAATTATTTTCAGAAGGAATAAAAGAAATTAAAGAAAAAATGAAAGGATGACTTATGAAAGCTTATGTTTTAAAAAAACAAAATTGTGTAGGTTGGGAAAATATAGACGAACCCAAATTACTACCTTATGGAGCAATTTTAAAACCAATTGCTGTATCCCCCTGCACTTCTGATATCCATACAATTTTCGGTAATGGTTCCCCAAAGAAAAAAAATTTAGTGTTAGGGCATGAGTGTATTGCCGAAGTCATTGCTATTGGTGAATTAGTAAAAGATTTTAAAGTTGGTGACAAAGTTGCAGTTCCTGCAATTACACCTAATTGGCGTGATTTAGCGATTCAAGATTTGAATTTCAGGCATGCATCTGCACCGTTTTCAGGCCATCAACTCGGACGCACAATGGACGGTGTTTTCGCTGAACGTTTCGCAATACCAGATGCTGATACAACTCTCTCACATATACCAGATAATATTACTGACGAACAGGCTTTAATGAGTGTTGATGTAATGACAACTGGATTTACAGGTGCAGAAGCAGCAAATATTAAAATAGGAGACACCGTATGTGTAATGGGGATAGGGCCGATAGGCTTAATGGCAATTGCTGGAGCAAAGCTGTTAGGTGCCGGCCGAATAATTGCTATTGGTTCCAGACCGAACAGAATAAATCTCGCTATGAAATATGGTGCAACCGACATAGTAGATTACAAAAAAGATGTAGTTGGAATAATAAAAGAACTAACCAACAATAGCGGTGTGGATTCAACAATAATCGCAGGTGGTGATTCTTCTGTTGTTAAACAGGCTTATGATATCACCAAATACGGAATTGGAACTATTTCCAATATTAACTATTTTGGTAATTGTGAATTTTTGGAAATCCCCACATTTTCAGGAGGAAAAGGCATGTGTGGAAAAACATTGAATATGGAACTAGCCAAAGGTGGCAGAGCAAGAATTGAGCGTATGTTAACTATGATACAATATAATCGAGTAGACCCCTCACCACTTGTTACTCACAACTTATTTGGTTTTGATAAAATAGAAAATGCAATAGATTTAATGAAAAACAAACCTGACTCTCTCATCAAAGTAATGGTTCATTTTTAATTTAAGGAGTGTTTTTATGTACACACCATTAGTTAGTATAGTCATTCCTAACTACAATTATGGGAATTATTTAAGAACGTGTTTGGATTCTGTATTAAACCAAACATACACCAATATTGAATGTATTATTCGCGACAATGCCTCAACAGACAACTCTTGGGAAATAATTCAGGAATACAAAGAAAAATTTAAAAAGAAGAATATAAGATTCCATACATCCAGAAGCAGAAAGAATCTTGGTAGTGCAATTAATACCGAATGTTGTGAAAAAGAATGTAAAGGAGAACTTATCCATTACTTGTGTAGTGATGATTGGATTGAGCCTACATTTATAGAAAAAGCTGTTCAAACTTTTTCACTTTCACCAAATATTAGTGCAGTTATAATAAACAGACAAGAAATAACAGAAACTGGTGAAACAATTAGATGTGCGCCTTTTTATAATGAAAGTTGCATCGTACCCGGTGAAGACCAAGCCTGTGTTTTGATGATGTCAGGCGTATGTGTACTAAGTCAAGTTGTATATAAAAACTCGTGTTTGAAAAAAGTTAAAATTCACAAAAGAACGTTTAGATATATTCCCGATTGGTATACCCTTTTTCTTATGTCTATGGTAGGTGATATTGCATATCTAACACAACCACTATTCAACTATAGAGTCCACCAAAATAGCGAAACCACTGCAATAATAAAAAATCTTACCGGTATTTTTGAGGAATATATATTAATAAACAGTTTTGTCGAATTATCTACGATTTTTGATAAGCAAAAACCGATTGAAAAATATGACGATTCAATCAAAAAAATAGGTGATATTTCGTTAAGATTTACACTTACATGCATAAAAAACCAAGATTTTGAACTAGCAAAAAAATATCTTTTGCTATCACTTATCTTCGATTCAAACCTAGAAGCAACTGATAGGTTTTCAATTTTAAAAAAGGCAATAGAAACAAAAACAACATCTATAGACGCTCCAAATATTATAGAAAAGCGAACTATTTCTTATTCCCCACCAGAAAATTACATAAGCATAGATAATTTAATTAATTAATCATAATAAAAACTGGTATTGCATTCACAATACCAGTTTTTATTATTTTATTGCTATTTTAATAACTTTAGCCATATCTCTAAGCATTTCTTCCGTCATACCTGGGTAAACACCTACCCAGAAAGTATTATTCATAATTTTGTCTGTGTTTTCTAAATCACCAACAACACGGTAACCTTCACCCGTTTTTCTCATTTCATCAAAACAAGGGTGCTTGGTAAGATTACCTGCAAAAAGCATTCGCGTCTGAACACCTTTGCTCTCGATATATTGAACAACCTTATTTCTGTCAATACCATTCTTGCAGGTTATAAGAAATCCAAACCAACTTGGGTCGGCATTTTCACAAGCAACTGGAAGAATTATTTTTTCTTCTAGGTCTTTTAAAAGTTCTTTTAAAAGCTTAAAATTCTTTTTACGTTTCTCTACAAATTCTTCAAGTTTATCTAATTGTGCACAACCAATTGACGCTTGTAAATCTGTCGCCTTTAAGTTATAACCAAAATGAGAGTAAACGTATTTATGGTCATAGCCTAATGGAAGTTCACCATATTGCTTATCAAACCTGTGACCACATAAATTGTCACATCCAGAAGTACAAACGCAATCACGCCCCCAATCTCTGAAAGAAAGGATTGCTTTTGCGAGCATTGAATTATTTGTATAAACTGCGCCACCCTCACCCATTGTCATATGGTGTGGTGGGTAAAAACTAGAAGTACCAATATCGCCCCAAGTTCCAGTAAACCTTGTTTCACCATCTATTGTGTATTTAGAACCTAAAGAGTCACAGTTATCTTCAACAAGCCATAAATTGTTTTTGTCACAAAATTCTTTAACTGCCTTTATATTAAATGGATTACCTAATGTATGGGCGAGCATTACAGCCTTTGTTTTTTCTGTTAAAGCTTCTTCAAGCGCAGAAACATCAATATTATACTGTGGTATTGTTACATCAACAAAAACAGGAATTGCCCCAAACTGAATAATAGGAGTAACCGTTGTAGGAAAACCTGCCGCAACAGTTATAACCTCATCACCACGTTTTATAGCTCTTTCACCTAACAAATCTGAAGTAAGTGCCATAAACGCAAGGAGATTTGCACTCGAACCGGAATTCACCAAAAAACTATATTTTACTCCTAAATACTTTGCGAATCTTTTTTCAAATTCTGCAGTATATCTACCTGATGTAAGCCAGAATTCCAAAGCACTATCCACCAGATTAACCATTTCTGCTTCATTATAAACTCTTGCAGCATAAGGAATTCTATCGCCTTCAGAATATTCTTTTTTTATATGAAATTCTTTATAATATTCAGCAACTAAACTGAGTATTTGTTGTTTTGCTTCAGCTTCAGTCATATTCTTAAACATTTTGCTGTCCTTCCGCATATCTTTCTATTTGTTTCTTCATTACATCATTCATATTTTCATTGTTTAAATACGCCTTTGACCATTCAACCGTATAATCAATTGCTTCGTGAACATTAAGGCGTGGTTGCCAATTAAATTTACTTTTAATAAGCGAACAATCTAATTTTAAAAAATTGGCTTCGTGTGGGGCATTCTTCTCACTCAAATTTTTCCAAGTACAACCATCACCCCAGGCATCACAAAAAGATTGAACTAAAACACCTGTTGTAACACAATCTTTATCGTCAGGTCCCACATTGTAACATCCAGCATATTTTATATCATCATACTGCTTCATAGCAATCATTAGGTATGCAAAAAGTGGTTCTAAAACGTGTTGGTAAGGTCTTATAGAGTGTGGATTTCTTACATTTATAGGTTCATTTTTTTCTGCAGCACGTACACAATCTGGTATTATTCTGTCTACTGCAAAATCGCCACCACCAATAACATTACCTGCTCGTGCGGTTGAAATCGCAACTTTTCCATCCTGGAAAAAGCTATTTTTATAACTAGAAGTTACAAGTTCAGAGCAAGATTTACTGTTTGAATATGGGTCAAATCCATTAAGCTCGTCGCTTTCTCTATAGCCGTAAACCCACTCGTTATTTTTATAAACCTTGTCCGTTGTTACATTGAGAACAGATTTTACACTTTGAGAGTTACGAACACATTCTAAAACATTAACCGTACCCATAACATTTGTCTCGTATGTAAAAACTGGATTTTTATAACTTTCTCTGACAATAGGTTGAGCAGCTAAATGAAATACTATTTCTGGTTTAAATTCAGAAAAAACTTCATTTAAATGGTCATAATCACGAATATCACCTATTGTAGATTTAACTTCATCAGCAACATTGGCTATTTCAAACAAACTAGGTTTTGTTGGTGGTTCAAGTGAATATCCTGCAACCTCTGCCCCTGCAAGTGTCAGGATTTTACAAAGCCAAGAGCCTTTAAAGCCAGTGTGCCCGGTAACCAAAACTCTTTTGCCGTTATAAAATGCAAAACAATTATTCATATTCCCACACCATCCATGGAGCTTCTTTTTTACTGATAAGACCTTCAAGGTATATTTTATCTCTTAATGTATCCATACACTGCCAGAAGCCATCGTGCTTGAAAGCACCAAGATTCCCTTCTTTAGCAAGTGTTTCAAGTGGTTTTCTTTCAAAAATCAAACCTTCACTATCATCAAGATAATTGAAAATTTCAGGTTCTATTACCATAAAACCACCATTAATCCAACCACCATCTTCTTTACCTTTTTCAGTGAATTGGTTTATTGTATCGGTATCATCAATATCAAGTACACCATATTTACCGCCTGGTTGAATCGCTGTAAGTGTAACGATTTTTCCACTTTTCTTATGAAAATCCACAAGAGCATTTATATCGACATTTGAAACGCCGTCACCATAAGTAAGCATAAATGGTTCGTCACCTATATACTTCTGAACACGCTTAATTCTTGCACCAGTCTGTGCATTTAAACCTGTATCTACAACAGTTACTTTCCACGGCTCTGCAACGTTATTGTGAATTATCATTTTGTTTTCGTCAGAAAAATCAAAAGTAATGTCTGAACGATGTAAATAATAGTCAGCAAAATATTCCTTAATTACATAACCTTTGTAACCACAGCAAATTATAAAATCATTAAACCCAAACGAAGAATAATATTTCATAATATGCCATAAAATTGGATTATCTCCAATGCCAATCATAGGCTTTGGTTTCAAGTGACTTTCTTCACTTATTCTTGTACCAAATCCACCAGCTAAAATTACAACTTTCATAATATCACCTCTAATTAATTTATTTTACCAAAACCACAATCAAAAGTCAATTCATTTTAGTATAAAATAAACAAAAAATTAATAAATACCACTTCAAAAAACAATCATTTTTTATAAAACCATATAAAAATTTACAATCTTGCTTTATACTATATATTATTCTATAAATTCCCAAAAACTAAAGCAAAAAGGGGCTGTAAAAAAGCGCAGACCGCATAAAACTATATAGAACAAGGGGTTCCTACAGGGCAGATAGCTGTAAGAACCCCTATTAATTATCAAAAAACTAAAATTGCAAAAAATTTTTCGTTTTATGCTACGAACAAATCTCACCACTCGACGTACCTATGTACGCCTTCGGGCAAGCAAAAACAAGATTGAAGCCTTGTTTTTGTTCGATTTGTCCATTCTGCATCTTTTTTCTATCCCCTGAAAATGAGCTGTAAAAAACTTAGCGTTTTTTACAGCTCGTTTAAAATACATTTTACTGTGCAAATTCTTTTTTGTCGCCGATGTCTAAAACGGTGATTTTTGCATCTTTAATGCAAGAAAGACCATTGTTTGAAGAAACTATTCCAACAACATCTACCCAAGCGCCATTTTCAGGGACTTCGCCCTCAAAAATAACCTCAGTTGAAACCTTGTTTTCGCCACCCTCGACGTCAATATATTTGCGGTAAATGAGATACTGCTCTTTGTTACCCATAGGAACAATTTCAAAAACGCCCTGAATGTGAATTGTGTTACCCTCAAAGCACGCATAATCCGCTTTATCGTGCTCATCCTCATGCTGATGGTAAGAATGGAAAATTTCTATAGACCAATCAATAAAAGTTTCATCAGTAACCTCAATGTCAATCACGCTTTTGTCACTATCAGTAACTAAGGCTGCTTGTTTTGCTGCTTCTACTTCGGCTTTGAATCTTTCTGGGTAGCTCTGAGTTTTAGCCCAAGAATACACCAAAAACGACACAAGACCAATTACAAATACAAGAAGAATACAACCATTTATTATAGTAACCTTCTTTTTGAAAGCAGCATCTGCTATATCTGATTTTTTAATTTCTTTTTGCGGCTTTTTAGCTTTGTTTTTTGCCATAATAATCTCCAGTTAACAATAATTAATCTTTAAAGAACTGTGGAAGATATGCTTTGTGAGCTGCTTTCATTTCTTCATAGCAAGCTTTTGCCTGAGCAAAGTCGCCACAAAGTGGGTGAAGCATAAGTGCATTAAGAGCATCCTCGTCAGAGCCCTTCATAGCAGCATCTACAGTATATTTTTCATAAGACTTAACTGTTCTCATAAGGCTTATAATGTGACGGTTGTTGAATTCTTCAATTTCTACTGGTTTTGCACCATCTGCACCGATAACTGCTGCAATTTCAACAATATCGTCATCATCCATAAATTTAAGAGTACCATTATTTTTAATGTTAACAACGTGAACCTCTTGTTTATCATTTGCAATAGCATCAATAAGAGAAACTGCTGCAAGTGAATATTTATATCCACCACGTTCTTCAAGAAGAGCTGGTTTAATAACGAGCTCGTTATCGCTGTAAAGTTCAAGAAGCTGTTCTTCAATTTCCATACAAACCTGTGCTCTGCTCTTTGAGCCAGCTTTTAAGTGCTGTAATTTTGCCTGACGGCTGTAGTAATATTGAAGATATGATGATGGGAAGCCTTTGCAAGCATTAAGACATTCCATATCAAAGCCATCGTCGTGAATGTTTTTCATAACTGTTGGTGCAAAATCATCATCAAAAATTTTGTCGATATTTTCAACGCCATTAACCTTAACTGAAGTAATCCAGCTTAAGTGGTTAAGACCTAAATATGTAATTTTTGCATCCTCACCAACTGCAGCTTTAACGTCATCAATCATAGCAATAGGCACGTTGCAAAGACCCATTGTTTTAACGTTTGTGTGGTTAATAAGGAATTCAGAAATAATACCTGATGGGTTTGTGAAGTTGATAAGCCATGCATTTGGGCAAATAGCTTCAATTCTTTCAGCAATATGAGCCATTACAGGAATTGTTCTGAGAGCTTTGAAGAAGCCACCAATACCAGTTGTTTCCTGACCGATAAGGTCGTGCTTTAACGGAATTGACTCGTCAATATGACGGCAAGGGAGCTTACCAACACGGATTTGTGTAACAACGAAATCTGCACCCTGTAATGCTAAATCGAGGTCATCTGTCATTACAACTTCGCAATCGATACCAGCACTCTTGAGCATACGAACACAAAGAGAACCAACAATTTCGCGTTTTCTTTCATCAATATCCATAAAAGCAACTCTTTTAAGCTTTAAAGAATCCTTTGCTTCTATAAATCCGTAAATGAGTTCAGGGCAATATGTACTACCTGAACCGATAACTGTAACATTAATTTCTTTCATTTATATCAGTCCTTTTAAAGAATTTTATTAGTCTTCTAATAACCAATTAATGCAACCTGTTACAGGTGCCGCTGTGAGCTTAATGAAGTTGAACTTCTTATTTGTATTCTGGTGTAAAAGCTCGCTCATTCTGTTAATGTAGATATCAGATGGGAGCTTTGTGTGCATTGAACCTGAAAGAACAACGTTTATTGTTTCTTCATCGAATTGCATCTTTTTAATATGACCACCAATGAAATCTGCACCACGCTGAGCCATTTCTTCAATAACCTCTAAAGCTGCTTCGTCGCCATTATTTGCAGCATCAAAGAAGCTGACAATAAGTGTGCGGATAAATGCTTCACTCTTTTCTTCATCTTCAATAATCTGAATTGAGTCGAGTAAAGTAGCTCTGTCTTTAATACCAAGCTTTTCTGTAAGAGAAACTGTAATTTTACTTTCTCTTTTGCCTAAGCAAACATCATCATAAACAATTCTGAAAGCTTCGTAAGCAACCCAGTGACCGTTACCTTTATCACCTGAAAGGCGGTCAAAACCACCAATCTGGAGCATTTCGCCACGGCTATCTATTGAATTACAGCAAGTACCAGTACCACAGTTGTAGCCGATACCAGCACCAGCTTTACCACCAGCTTTAATAACAATAAAGCCATCGTTATAAATTCTGAAATTCTTAAGACCACGTTTAGTTAATTCTTCGCACATAGCGTCATGCTGATATGGGTGGTCAATACCTGCAAGACCCATAAGCATACCAGTAATATCATCACGTGACTTGCCTGTTTTCTCAAGAAGTGCATCTACACCTGCAGTAATAATATCTGCAGCCTGTGGAAAGCTACCCTCCATATTTTCGTGGTTAGAAGCAGGGCCCTCGTGGAGCTCTAACATATTTTTGTTTTCATCAAAAAGTGCAAATGCGGTTTTTGTTCCGCCACCATCAACACCAATATAAAATTTCATAATTATTTCTCCTTGTGTTCGTCGCTTACTTCACAAACCTCGTTAAGGCAATATGTACCAGTTCTGTATGGTTCTCTGTCAATCCATCTGCCGTTTGTAAAGTCAGGGAATGCAACAGGTGCACCGCCCAATGCAACCGACTGCTCTGAAAGGCAAGTAACTGCCATCCATGCTGCAGTATCGTAAACGTCAATAGGTGAACTGCCGTGATTTAAGCTATCAACATAAGCTGAAAGAACGAGGAAGTCCATGCCACCATGACCAGCTTTAATGCCATCATTTTCATAAGCCTGCCAGAGTGGGTGTTCATATTTTTCACGCCATGTTTTGAAGCTATCCCATTCGTGTTGCTTTTCAGACTGACCCTCAATATAAATTCTGCCGTAGCCGTCTGGTGCTTCTTCATAAATGCCCTTTGTACCCTGAACCATGTAATCTCTTGAATATGGTCTAGGTAAACAGCAGTCGTGATTTAAAGTAATTGTTTCGCCGTTTGCACATTTGATAATTGTTGTAGTAACATCACCACAATTAAAGTCTGTGCCATAAAGGTCATAATCTTCACCTTTATTTTCTTTAATCCACACATTAAGACCTTTTGATTTGCTTGAAACTGAAGTAAGTGTCAAGAAGCGGTTGCCACGGTTAATGCCAATAAGCTTTGCAATAGGTCCTAACTGGTGAGTAGGATAAAGCTCACCATTTCTCATCATAAAGTTAAAGAGTCTGCCGTGGATATTTTCACGACCTAATGAAATTTCATCTCTTAAATCGTGACGATAACCACCTTCAAGGTGAATAATTTCGCCTAAAAGACCTTTTCTTACCATATTGAAAACAGCCATTTCGTTTCTGTCGTAGCAACAGTTTTCAAGAAGCATACAGATTTTGCCAGTATCTTCACTTGTTCTGACTAATTGCCAACATTCTTCAATAGATGCAGCACCGCCAACCTCCATTGCAACATGAAGACCAGCCCTCATTGCATCAACCGCAATTCTTGAGTGAGTAATCCATGTTGTTGCAATAACAACAGCATCAAGCTCTTCTTTTTCGAACATCTCTTTATAATCAAGATAAGCTTTTACTGGGTATTCTTTGTTGTTTCTTTCTTCAACAATTTCAATACCTTTTTCTGCTCTTTCAACAACGAGGTCACAAACCGCCGGAACCTTTACACCCTCAACCTGAAGAAGTAAATCAAGCATACTTGAGCCTCTGCCGCTGATGCCAATAAAACCTATTCTTTGTACTTTATTTGCCACAAAAATCACCTACTAAAAATTATATATACATACATGGTTTATTGTAGCATAGATTTTTATGTTTTTCAATGATTATTTATAAAATTATTAAGCTTTTGGGTCAGGTGAATTCCTCACTGAAATCATATCGCAAAATACAACTCAGTTAACTGACTTTTTAAAATCAATTAACTGAGTTTTTTGTTTAAATGCTATTAAACCTTACCTCTGAATTAAACTTTTTAACTATTCACTATTACTTCTTACCTAAATCAGCCGTCCCCTGATTGTTCTTCATCCCCAAGGAGCAATTGCATCAAAACATTTATATCTTGTGCATATTCATTTTTGTGATTTGAATAAATGAGATATTCTTTACATTTTCCTATTGTATAAATAGCATTTATTGGTTCACTCTTACTTGTAAAATTGAACTCTTTTTTACTAGCAAGCGTTTTAATTACCTGTTCACCTTCATCCCAATATCTTGTAACATTAATATCAAACCCCTCGAAAGAAATTTTTGCAATTTTTTCTCCGGTTAAAACATCACCAATATAAAAAGCCTTATCTTTTTTAAAGCGACACAAAAACCAATTTTCCACTGGTAACCAAGATATCGCTTTCAAAGTTTTTTTGTAATAAAAAGCATTTTTATTGTTCAAAATTTTTTTCTCTTTATAATCCAAAAAACACCAATTACCAAAAGCATCCGGTAAATTAAACTTTAACCTTATAGCTGGGAAATAACGACAAGTTTTACTAAAAGATACTAGTGGCAAACTTAAACCATTAATCTTAAAATCTTTCGAAAATTCATAATCAAGAAACGATTTATCTGAATTAAACTTAAATTTTGCAATAACTGATTCTTTTTTATAATATCCTTTTCGACGTGAAAATCAGGGGACGGTTCTGTGATTGGGTTGTTTTTCCAATCAACCAACCCCTGATTTTTTGTTAAATTAAGATTTGAATAAGGTTTAAACTATCGATAATCAAGGGGAGGGGGCTCAATCATAGAACCGTCTCCTGATTGCCCGCCTTCCCTTGATTGTTATGATTGTCATAATAAATCTCAAGTGCTTTCTTTGCATTTTTTCCGTATTGAAAATAATGATATGAATATTTGGGCGTTTCATCATTATTTGACAATTTTAATAAAATTTCGATTGACTTATGTCTATATCTATTACCGATGCGTAATTCTAGAATTTCATCCCAATTATGTTGCCATATACATTCATCTTTAAAATAGCAAGCAATTCCTATTTCATTAATAAAAATATACTTTCTAGGAGTTTTTGCATGTATATATATAATTAAAGAAATGGAAACGAAAACAAAAATAAAAATCCCAAAATCAATACACATAAATAACGATGAGATTATTAGTAAAAAAGAAAGTATTATTTTTGTTTCAAAAAAAAGAATATCATCCATACGAAAACACATACCAAACACCTCCATATAATTAGTTATGTGAATATACTAACTAATGTTCCTCTGATTGCCGAACCGTCCCCTGATTGCCTTTGTTAAGACACAGAACCGTCCCCTGTCTTAATCTAAAACCGTTTCTTGATTAAATATTCATGTTGGTTTAAAAATTTTTCAATTGAATCTGAATACTGCTCTAGATAAACTTTGAGATGACTTGTGTCAAAATAATTTTCAAAACAAATAAAAAAAGTGAAATTATTATTCAAAAATTTAGTAGTAATCTTTGGAGGAAGTTCTTCTATTGAATAAATACTAATATGTTTCGCATTAAAAAAATTAATATTTTTCAAAAAATCTGTTTGTTCACAGATATAATAATTGAAGTTTCCATTTTGTGAAAAAAATTTAGAATTCAAATCCAAAGTATCATTTAAAGGATCTTTTGAAAACAGTTCTACAACAATAACACCATTCTTTAATACATTACAAATTTCTGCTACAGTATCTGACAAATTTTTATTTTCGGTAGCGAAGCAATAATTTGAGTAATAATTTTTTAGAAATTTTAAATTTTTCATAATTACCATTCACTTTCTGCTTCAGAAAAACGATAAGACAGGGGACGGTTCTATATCTTGTGCCGTCCGATGCCTTTTATTAATTTGAATGTATCAAATTTTTCAAAACAAATCAAGTAATTTTAAAATCTTCAACAAACCTAAACAAAAGTGTTGAAAAACAACTCAGTTAACTGACTTTTTAAAATCAATTAACTGAGTTTTTTGTTTAATTGTTATTCAATTTTTGGTTAAGACGTAGAACTAGCTACTGATTGTCTTAATAATAATGAACCTAATTCCTAATTCCTAAACTCCACAAACTTATAACTCTCTAGAATCTGAAAATATTTTGCGAGTCTTTCATAAAGTGGCTCTGCCTTTTCGCCAAAATGCTCTTTTACAAGAACACCTAACTCCAAAATAGTTTTTTCGCCATCTAACAGCGGCCACAAAAAACTGCCGTTTTCATCTAAATGAACGTAAGAAATTCTGGGCTTTCTAAAAAGCTTTTGGGCAACTGTATTGAAAAAGCCTGTATTTTCTATTTCTAAAGTCACCTTGTTTTCATCATCTTGCTTCCAGGTAATATTCTTATTTCTTACTGGTATTTTTTCAAGATAATTTTCATTGATTACTTCTTTCTTACTCATTGTTTTACCTTCTTTTGTTTTTTCAAAACAGAGAATGTTAAAAGCGAAAGAATTACAAGTGCAAACACAACAATACTCAAAATTTGTGAAACTCCTGAAGAAAGGTTTAACGCTCCTGAAATATTGATAAATTTATCTACACCGAAAATTGCAAGTACAGCAAGAACAATACCAATTAAGCCTTCGCCTGCAATCATACCTGAGCAGAAAAGAATACCATCGCTTGTTGCTTTGCTCTTTTTTTCTTCGTTCTTCATTTTATCAAAGCAAAGGCGCACAAGTCCACCAATCATAATGCACGTATTAAGGTGAACAGGAAGATAAACACCAATAGCAAATGGAAGTACAGGAATACCAACAATCTCAACTACAACAGCTATAAGAGCACCAATAATAATGAGAATCCAAGGCAATTCTCCACCCATAACGCCTTCAACAATCATTTTCATAAGAGTTGCCTGTGGAGCGGCAATTTCTTCTGAACCAAAGCCCCAGGCACTATCAAGAAGATAAAGTGTACCACCAATAGCAAGCGCAGAGGCAGTAACGCCAAAAACTTCACTGATTTGTTGTTTTTTAGGTGTTGAACCTAAAAGATAACCTGTTTTTAAATCCTGAGAAGTATCGCCTGCAATAGCGGCAATAATACAGATAACAGAACCTATTGCAATAGCACTTTCCATACCACCTGCAATACCCTGTGGAGTATTATCTACAGTTAATTTAAGTGTTAAGGTTGCAATTAAAAGTGTAGCAATAGCCATACCAGAAACTGGGTTGTTACTACTACCCACAAGACCTACCATTCTTGAAGAAACTGTTGCAAAAAAGAAACCAAATATAACAACAATTACTGCACCAACTAAAGAAATCGGAATAGCAGGAACAAGCCATACAAGTAACGTTAAAATTGCAATTACAATAAGCACTATTTTCATATTGATGTCTTGCTCTGTACGAAGACTGCTACTAGCAGAAGCACCCTTCATGCTCTTTAAAGCACCCTTAAAGGTATTTATGATAAGTGGCAAGGATTTTATAAGACTTATAATACCACCAGCCGCAAGTGCACCAGCACCTATATAACGGATATATGAGCTCCATATTCCAGCGGCACCACTTGAAGCATAAATTTCACCGATAGTAGCATCTACTGATGGGTACATTATAATATTTTCACCAAACAATACAATAAGAGGAATTAAAACCATCCAGCTTAAGATACCACCAGCGAACATATATGATGAAATTTTAGGTCCACAAATAAAACCAACACTCATAACAGCCGGATAAATCTGAGTACCAATTTCACCAGCAAAGCCTTTGAATCTTAAGGCTACTTCACCAGGCACAGCCTTTAAACCATCTATTATAAACTTAAAAGCAGCAGCAAAACCCATACCGGCAAAAACCGTAGAAGCATTTGAGCCACCCTCTTCACCTGCCAAAAGCACCTCTGCACAAGCAGTTCCTTCTGGATATGGCAAAACATTATGTTCTTTTACAATAAGTGCATTTCTTAATGGAATCATAAAAAATACACCTAAAAGACCTCCTAAAAGAGCAATAGTTGTTATTTCTAACATATCAGGCTTTTCCAATTTACCTTCATTTGCCCACAAGAAAAGAGCCGGTAATGTAAAAATAGCACCAGCGGCAACAGACTCACCTGCAGAGCCTATTGTCTGAACTATATTGCTTTCTAAAATTGAGTTTTTTCTTAAAACAACTCTTATAACACCCATAGCGATAACCGCTGCAGGAATTGATGCGGAAACAGTCATACCAACCCTAAGTCCCAAATAAGCATTTGCAGCACCAAAAACAACAGCCAAAATCACACCCATAATTATTGAAGTAACTGTAAGCTCTGGTGTGATTTTTGAAGCCGGAATATAAGGCTTGAATTCTTTTTTGTTATCCATAAAATACTCCTGTCTTTTTATAAAATACCCTTTAATTTTATCATCACTCTATTAGTATTGCAAGTTTTTTAGAAATAAAACAGGGACTTTCCAGAAAGTCCCTGCCTTGTTTATTCTGTTCGAAGTGCTTCTACCGGGTCCTTATTCGCCGCAATTCGTGATGGGAAGAGACCAGCAACAAGTGTTAATGTAACACTTATAATTACAAGTGCAAAGCCACCTACAAATGGAAGTGCCGCAGAAGCCGGAATATTTAAAACTTCGTTTAAGATGAAGTTAATTGGTAATTGCAAGAACAACGTTGTACCTATACCGATTATACCGGCACCAAGACCAATAACCGTAGTTTCTGCATTGAATACTCTGGCAATATCCTTTTTAGAAGCACCAATACTTCTCAAAATACCAATTTCTTTTGTTCTTTCAAGAACAGAGATATAAGTAATAATACCAATCATTATCGAAGAAACAACAAGAGAAATTGCAACGAAAGCAACTAAGACATAAGTAACAATATCAATTATTGTTGTAATGCTACTCATAAGAACACCTATAAGGTCAGTGCATTTTACTGCATATTCATCATGACCGTCGGCAGTTACTTTTTCGTTATAATAATTTATAAGCTCGTTAAGCTTCTCTTTGCTTTCAAAGCTTCTTGGGTAGAAATAAATAGCGGATGGTGAATCAGGTGTTGAATAACCTAATGTTTCAAGTGTTGCAGAAAGCGAATTGTTAGCCGCCATTGTATCAACATAAGCCTGTTTTAATGCTAATACCTGTTCTTCTGTGAGAAAGCCCTCCATAAGCTTTTTCTGAAGATTTGACATATCATCAAAACCGAACATTGCCATCATATTTGTCATATCCACTTGTGACATATCAACTTCCATTTGCTCTACCATTGATAAGAATGGCTGAATATCAAGATAATTGAAATCGATTTTACTTAAATCTACGTCTTTTAAATCAAAATCATTAACAGTAAGGTTAGAAAATTCCAGACCTGTAATAACGTCGGTTTTTGTATCTTCTAACTGTGCCTTAACTACATCTGTTTTTGCATTCTCTGCAACAACATAGTCCATAAGGTCTGTTCTATAACCAATTCCACCTGTACCAATTGAAAGAGTGTTATCTTCGTCAGGTCTTAAAATACCAACAATTTTAAGTGTAAGACCATCTTCTACAAGGTTTTTAACAAAATAGTCGTTTTCACGGTTATCTTCCCAAAGACCTGTTTTCTTATTTTTGGTATAATAATCACCTGTGTTAACTACTTTAAATTCCATATTAAGAATATCATCATAAGAATACTTAGAAACACCCGCACTCTGTAGCTCTTCGCCGTTTGCAAGAGCAGACATAATATGCTTTGAAAATTCTTCCTGGTCTTTAATACCAAGACCGTAAACAACAAGCTCGTTTATCTGATGGTTAGCATCAACAATTAACACAACTTCTTCTTTGCTCTGGGGAAGCTTGCCGGCAATAACATCATACTGGCTTTCCATAAGCTTATCGTCACCAATAAGCTCAATCCAAACAGACATCTGTGCCATAGAACCAGCCATAGAAGTCATTGCTTCCATATCAGCACCCATACTCATGCTTTCCATCATAGTACTTGGGTTAACCTGAACTACACCCTCAGATGTATCTGCTTTATAAATATTGAGGTCTGTGCTGTATTTATACTGAACATCGTTACAAATCTTGTCGAATTCAGCCTTATTATCTTCAATGTAATTTTTGAAGTTTTTAAGGTTATTTGATGAAGCCTGTGAAATAAAAGCATTAACCATTTGCATAAATGCTTCATTTACATAAACAGTATCTTCCTCAACATCAATCCCCTGCATTGCTTCCATACCAAGACCTGTTACAGAAGTCATAATACTACTTATATCCATAGTCTGCTTTTCAACTGACATAGGGTAAGAAAGTAGCATATCTTCCTGAACTTTATCTATATATCCCTGAATACCATTAGAAAGTGCTAGAACAAGAGCAATACCGATAATACCAATGCTACCAGCAAATGCAGTTAAAAATGTTCTTGCTTTTTTAGTTTTAAGGTTATTAATACTGAGTGAAAAAGCAGAAGCAAAAGACATAGACGTTTTAGTGCCTTTTGATTGTTCCCTCTCAGCAAAAGCAAGTTCAGCTTGGTAATCTTCTTCTGTTGGTTCAAATGGATTAGTATCACCAATAACCTCACCATCAAGACATCTTATAATTCTGTTTGAATATTCTTCAGCGAGGTCTGGGTTATGTGTAACCATTATTATGAGCTTATCTTTAGAAATTTCTTTTAAAAGCTCCATAATCTGAACACTTGTTTCAGTATCAAGCGCGCCAGTTGGCTCATCAGCAAGAAGAATATCAGGGTCATTTATGAGTGCGCGGGCAATAGCAACCCTCTGCATCTGACCACCAGACATCTGACTTGGCTTTTTATACATCTGATTTTCAAGCCCAACCTGCTTTAAAGCCTCCTGAGCACGAGCCCTGCGTTCTTTTTTAGAAACACCTGAAAGTGTTAAAGCAAGTTCAACATTTGAAAGAACCGTCTGGTGTGGAATAAGGTTATAGCTTTGGAATATAAAGCCTATTGAGTGGTTACGATAAACGTCCCAGTCACTATCCGTAAAACGCTTTGTTGATTTACCATTAATTAAGAGGTCGCCACTTGTGTAACGGTCAAGACCGCCAATAATATTGAGCATTGTTGTTTTACCACAACCAGAAGGGCCAAGAATTGAAACAAATTCATTCTCTCTGAAATTTATGCTGACACCTTTAAGTGCTCTTACTGTGGTATCACCAGTAACATAATCTTTAACTATATTCTTTAAAATTAACATTTCTTGTTACCTCAATAATAAAGTTTCTTTCGATTAAGATAGAAAACTAAACCTACTACTGCACCAAAGAGTGCAACACCACCCAAAATAAAGAAAACTGTGTAATCCTTAGGTGGTTCTTCGTAAATAATAGTCGGATTATAGGTTTCGCCCTCTTCTAAAGGAACAATTACTCGTTCTTTAAAAAGAAGATTATAGAGCCATTCAATAATCTGGTCAGTCGTCATTGCTTCAAACTGCTCGAATATCTGCGAAGCGTAAAGTGCAAAACTATCCTCTGCGCCACCACTCATCATTCCGTTTAAAGCACCTTTGTTTTCAGGCATTTTAAGTGTATCAACAAGGTATCTTAAAACTGTAAGAAGCAAAGCTTCCTTATCAGCTTTTATATAAGTGTAGGTGCTGTTTTTACCATTTAACACCTGCTTACTCTCTTTGGTTTCTGTTTCACCATAAGAATAAAGCACTTTTAAATCTGCACTTTTCAGCTTCAAGCCCAAACCACTCTCTAAAGAGCCTAAAAGGTCATTCATATTCATTGAAGCTGTTATTGAAGCTGTATCCAACTCCACTTTATAAATTGGTTCAATTTTCTCCAAAAGTGCTGTTACAGGTAAAAGCAGATTAGTAATACAAACCTCTAAATTGCCACTATCTATAAAATAAACTACATTCGGTAAAATCTCAAGTGCTGTTTTTACTGGTTTTTCAAACAAATCATCAAGCAAATCAAAAACAGGAGTAGTAATATTCTTTAAAACTGCATCTTTGCTTGTATCATTTTTATATTGAATGTAAGTTTTTATACTTCTTTCATTACATCCCAATGCTTCAAGAACAGGGATAATCGCTGTGTTGTAGCCATCGCCACCTGTGATTTTAATACTATCCATAAAGGTAATTGTTTTTCCTTTAAGCACAAGCTCTAAAAGTGGATAAAGCGGACGAAGCGTTGCAACAAACGCATTTTCAAAACCAACTCTTCTGCCGTTATAAAATCCCCAGTTAACGCCATTAAGATTCACTTTTGACCAAGAAGAAGCTTGATTTAAAATCTTTCTTGCTTCACTATAGCTTGTTTCTGTAAGTAAAGCTGCAACACCCTTAGGAGACGCATCCACACCCATAACAGAAAGCATTTCTATAAGACCTTCTTTTTCAAGTGTAGAATAAATTCCTACTGCAAAGCTACCGACATTAGCATTGGTATAAATTGTATTTTCTAAAAGTGTTTCTAATTTTCTGTAATCTGAATATTCAGCTACAAACTCATCAATCAAATCGTCAATACCATTTAAAACTTTTTTGTAATCCTTTTCGGTTAGATTTGATGTATAAGCAATCTGATTAAAAGTAATAGACGGGAATTTGTATGCTTCTGGCTCTGAAAGCTTACTGTCATTAAAAATAAGAATAATAGTTTTTACAACGTTTTTTGTATCTGTATCTAAAAGCTTTGTAAGCACATCGGTTGATAAGACTGTGTTTTCATTGTCACCTGTATTAAAGCCCTTAAAAAGCTCAGGTAACGCTGATTTATTGAGCTTTAAAGCATCCACGAGCCACGACATAATCACTGTGTATGCAAGTGGCTTATTTGGTGTAAAATTCACTCCGTCACTACCGCCACATTTGCTTAATGTTTCAAAATCAAGTGGTGGTAACTGAAGCCCTGATTCAGCAGACATAGAAGTTAACGCATCATTTAAAATAACCTCCAGGTCAAAATTCATTGAATCCAAGTCTATTATTTTAAGTAGAATTGCAAGCCTTATATAAGCATTTTCTTTAACTGGAGCTAAAAGGTTATTAAAACAAGCATTTAATTGACCGCTTTCGTTGAAGTATGCAACAGCAGGTAAAAGTGTAACTAATGTGTCTACTGGTTTTTTCTCTAATCTATCAAGAATTGTAAGAGCACTCATTAAAATATTATAAATCATTGTACTCTTATCTTCTTTAGCCTCTGCTTTGAATTCTTCTTGTGTTAAAGAAACTTCACAGCCTAAAGCATTAAGAAACGGCACTATTGCATTTTCATAACCGTCGCCACCCTTAATACTTGTAATTCCAGCCAGATTATATTTACCCGAACAAAGAAGCATAAACAAAAGATTGTTAAAAGGACTAAGTGTAGCGCTTACTGCTTTTGAAAAACTCTTTTTATCTGTTACGCCCCATTTAACATTTGTTAAATCAATGGTTTTAAATGAATCTGAATCCAAAAGTGCTTTTTGTACTTCTGGGTAATTTCTCAACCCCTTTGCAACACCACTTATTGTTACATCAATACCAATAGCTTTTAAGTCGCCTGCACTTTCTTCCATAGATGAATAAATCGAAACAAGTAATGATGAAACAACTTCATCACTATAAATCATTGGTTCTATAAGAGTTTTTAAATCTGTTTTAAGGTGATTTTTTAAAATATATGCCACAAGTTTTTCTGTTCCTGCAACGGCATTCTGCGCTTGCTTTTCTGTTACACCATCCGGATAACTCGCACCAGCAAACGCTACAACATTCATACTACTTGCAGAAAAAGCAAGTAACACAGCTAAAATTAAGCATATCAACTTTTTAAATTTCATAAGCATCACTCTTAACTCATAAAAAGCATAGATTTTTCATAATAATATATCAGTTTTATTATACTACTATATAAACAAACAAATGTTAAAAAAATGTTAAAATTAGGAGGTTTTCATGAAAAAATTTCTAATTTTCCCACTTATTTCTCTCATACTTTTTAGTGGATGCTCAATCATTGAAAACGGAAGTGATTTATCATCTTTTATTTTTAGAATGAATGAAAAAAATGAAAGCTACAATATGACAGAAAAAGGTTTTTTGCATATAGACGAAAGCAATACATTTTACAAATTTTTTATTATTGATGAAACAGAGCTTTTATTATCTTTTAATTCAGATGAAAAAGGACGACTTACAGAAATGAATCTTACTACTTCTTGTTTTTTAAACGAAAGTGATTTGTTATTATCATTTGCTCTGGATACGCTTTACTGCTTTATAAATAACGCTGAATGTACCAAATCACTTTTAAATGAAACAGATTTTAATAACAATATTATTACAACAAAAAATGAAACTATAAAAGCAAAAAATGGTAACATCGAGTTACTACTCGATGTTACCGAAATTGGCACTGTTATTACGGTTTATAAGGACATATAGTCTTTTAATTGCGCCGAAAGAAGCGTTAATGCTTTACCACGATGGCTAAGCTTATCTTTTTCTTCTGCTGACATTTCTGCGAAGCTTTTGTCGCCAACCATAAAGAGTGGGTCATAACCAAAGCCACCCTCGCCCTTTCTCTCATAGCCTATAACACCCTCGCACTCGCCTCTTGCAGAGATAATGTCACCATTAGGAAAAACACAACAAACAACCGAAACGAAGCGTGCTGTTCTTTCATTTTCTGGCACATCAGCCATAAGCTTTAAGAGCTTCTCGTTGTTTTTATCATCATCACCATGTGCACCTGCAAAACGTGCAGAATAAACACCTGGAGCTCCCGCTAAATAATCCACCATAAGACCTGAATCATCAGCTACACATGGGTAACCACTTTCTTCACAACCACTCTTTGCTTTTATAAGAGCGTTTTCATAAAATGTTTCACCATTTTCTTCCGCTTCTGTAAGTGTTAACCCTAACTCGCTATCTGTTTTAACATCTATGCCCAATGGCGCAAGAATTCTCAAAAGCTCATTTTTCTTCTTTTGATTATGAGTTGCGATTAAAAAAGTTTTTGCCATTATTTAAAAAGCCTCCCAAAAAAGCCTTTTTTCTTTTTAGGCTCATCGTCGTCATCAACTGAAGTCGCACCATCTTCAGTTTCAGCGTCTATTGTGTCAACTTCTTCTTGCATTTCCTCAATTCTCTCATCAATTTCTTCTGCGACTTCATTTATTTCTTCTTTTACATCTTCTTTAAATTCTTCAATTTCTTCAGAAACATCTTCTTTGATTTCGCTAAATGCTTCAACAACCTCTTCAAAAATTTCTTTCAATTCGTTACTCTCGTCATTTTCTGGAATCTCTTCTCTGATTCCAGATAAATCAATTTCATCCTCTTTGAAATCCTCTGGCAATGCTTCAAAAAGACCTTCTGCAAATGCGTGTGGGTTGAATGGCTGTAAATCGTCAATACCCTCACCAACACCTACAAATTTAACAGGAACCTTAAGGTCATTCTTTATAGAAAGAACCACACCACCTCTTGCAGTACCATCAAGCTTTGTAAGAATAATACCTGTAATTTCTGCAATTTTAGCAAACTCCCTTGCCTGATTCACTGCATTCTGACCTGTTGTAGCATCGAGAACCAAAAGCACCTCACGGTCAGAATATGGGAGCTCTCTGTCAATAACTCTGTAAATCTTTGCAAGCTCATCCATAAGATTTTTCTTGTTATGAAGACGACCAGCAGTATCACAAATAATAATATCGTTACCTCTTGCCTTTGCAGCAGAAATTGTATCAAATATTACAGCAGCAGGGTCTGCTCCCTCTTTGTGACTGATAATATCAACTCCTGCACGCTCTGCCCATACTGTAAGCTGGTCAATAGCAGCCGCACGGAATGTATCCGCCGCACCAAGAATAACGCTTTTGCCCTCTGCTTTATACATAGCAGCCATTTTACCGATAGTTGTAGTTTTACCTACACCATTAACACCAATAACAAGGATAATCGAAGGAATGGTAATAAGACCCATATCTTCGCCACCCTCAAGCATTTCGGCAACAATTTCTTTAATTTCAGTCTTAACGTCACTAGGATTTTTAAGACCCTTTTTTCTTACTCTTTCGTTAAGCCTTTTTGTGATTTCAGAAGCAGTGGTAACACCAACATCACCCATTACGAGTGCTTCTTCAAGCTCATCAAAAAGCTCTTCGTCAATTGAAGTATAACTGTCAAGAACATTATCAATAGCACCTGACATATTGTTTCGTGTTTTTCTTAAACCGAAGTTTATTTTCTTAAATACGCCCATAACAACACCTGCTATTTATATTTTACTCTTCTAAACCGAGTTGTTTTGCCATTTCTGCAGTCTTTAATTCAAGAAGCTTTGAAACGCCCTTTTCCTGCATTGTTACACCATAAAGCATATCTGCCTCTTCCATTGTACCACGACGGTGAGTAATAAGAATAAACTGTGTGTCGTCAGTCATTCTTCTTACATAAGAAGCATATTTTGCAACGTTAACATCGTCAAGAGCAGCTTCAACCTCGTCAAAAATACAGAATGGACAAGGATTAACTTTAAGAATTGCAAATAGAAGCGCAATTGCAGAAAGACCTTTTTCACCACCAGAAAGAAGTGAAATATTCTGAACATTTTTGCCTGGTGGCTGAACTTTAATTTCAATATCACTTTCTAAAACATCAAGCTCATCACTTAATACAAGCGAAGCCTTACCTCCACCGAAAAGCTCTGAGAATGTTTCACCGAAGTTAATATTGATTTTATTAAATTCAGTTCTGAACTGTTCACCCATTTTACCTGTAAGTTCCTGAATTAACTTAATAAGCTCTGCCTTGGATTTTTCAACATCATTAACCTGAACGTGCATAAATTCATAGCGCTCAGAAACCTCGCTATACTCTTCAATAGCACTAAGATTAACAGAACCAAGTCCCTTAATTTTTGCTTTGAGTTCATTAAGTCTTTTTCTTGCTTCACTTACATCTTCAATTTCTATATTCAATTCTTCTGCTTCACGACGAGTTAATTCATACTCCTCATAAAGTCTGTTAGAGATGTTCTCAAGTTCTTGTGACATTGACTCTTTTCTTTCTGTAAGACGAGCAATTTCACCACTCAATTTTTCTCTTTCTTCTGTCTTTTCACGTTCAAGAATACGAAGCTCAGAACTTATTTTTTCAAACTCTTCACGTTTCTTTATGAGATTTTCAGTATCAGCCTTAGAAGTGCCACTCTGACTTCTTAATTTACCGGCATCTTCTCTTAACACATCAATGAGCTTTGTGAGTTCTTCGTTTTTCTTTTCAATCTCCTCAATTTCGCTGTTAAGCTGTGAAAGTCGGTCTTTGTGACTTGTGCTTCTGCCTTTGAGTCTTGCTATTTCCTCATTCTTTGCCTCTATTTCTTTTTCATTTGTAGCAATAAGAAGATTGATTTCAGAAGCCTTTTGTGTAACTTCTTCACGTTTTAAAAGGAGTGATTCTCTGTCACCTGTAAGAACAGATAATTTATTTTCGACTGAAGATAGCTCTTCCTGAAGCTTTGTAAGTTCTTCTTCTGCACTTTTCGCATTATCTTTGATATAGGTTTTTCTTTTTATGAGATTTTCTTTTTCTTCATCAGCTTCATTTTTAGAATTAAGAATTGCCTCTAACTGACCTTTCTTTAGTGCTAAAACACCTTCCATTCTGATTTTTTCTTCACCAGTAAATGCAATTTCTGCCTTACAGCCCTCAAGCTCTGCCCAAAGAGATGAATAGTTTTCTTGTTGTTCTGCAACATCTTTTACAGCAAGCTCTAATTTTTCTTCAAGCTCTTTACATTCAGCAGTTAATTTTTCAATCTGATTTGCACGGCTTAAAATACCAGCATTCTGAAGACGAGCACCACCAGTCATTGAACCACCAGCATTAACAACCTGTCCATCAAGAGTTACAACCTTGAATTTATAAGAATATTTCTTAGCAATTTCTACTGCTGAATCAAGGTCCTCGCTGACAACTGTTCTGCCTAAAAGTGAAGTAATTACACCTTTATACTTACTGTCATATTCAACTAATTCTGATGCTAAATTTATATAACCATAGCAGTCATCAAGACCCTTTTCACTAAGCTCGTTACCTTTAACAGAAGTAAGTGGTAAGAATGTTGCACGACCTGCTTTGCTTTCTTTAAGGAAATTAATAGCCTTTTTAGCATCGTTTTCAGTATCAGTAATAATATTCTGAATTGCAGCACCTAAAGCAGTTTCAACTGCTAACGCATATTTATCTTTAACAGAAATTATCTGAGAAACAGGAGCATGAATACCTTTTAAAACGTTATGTTTTACTTCACGCATAACTGCTTTAACACTACCCTGATAACCCTCCATATTCTTTTCTAAATCCGTGAGCATTGCTACTCTTGAATTTTTAATATGAAGGTCATTTCTTAAAGAGTTTTCATTTTCTTTTAAAGCGTTTAATTTCTGGAGACGTTTTTCTGCTAAAAGTTCAATACCTGAAAGCGAATTATTCAAATCATTATTCTTTTCAGTTACTTTATTCAATTCTTCTTGTGCCTCATTTTTAGCCTTTTCCAACTCGTCTAAAATTGGCTTTCTCTGAGCTTCTGCTTCGTCGATAACTTTAATTCTGTTGTCAATTTCTTCAATAGAAGAAGCTGCAGTTGATACTAAAACACGCTTATCAGCGATAGAAAGCGAAAGGGCAGACACTTTTTCAGAAAGTTCTACACTCTCTGCTGCACTTTCAGTATTTTTACTGGTAATCAACTCAATTTCGTTTGAAAATTCCTGAAGCTCTTCTTCCTTTGTTTTAATAGCAGACTCAAGAAGCTTAATTGCTAAATTTGTTGAAGCAATCTGCTCATTGATTTCTGCTTCAGTTTCGTTTTCATTCTCTTTGTCACGTTCAATTCTTTCAATAGCTTCTTTGTTATGTAAAATACTGTTTTCGTGAACCAAAGCCTGACTTTCAATCAAAGCTGCTTGCTCTTCAAGCTGTGAAGATGCTCTGTGAATTTCGTCAACCTCAATTGTAATCCTCTGTGTTTCATAGATTGCATTGTCAATTTTCTTTGCAGCATCCTCTAAAACATGGCAAACATCAGTATACTGTGTTT
This sequence comes from uncultured Clostridia bacterium, assembly GCA_937916395.1. Lineage (GTDB taxonomy): Bacteria > Bacillota > Clostridia > Oscillospirales > Acutalibacteraceae > DTU089. The sequence goes on from CALFTN010000068.1 coordinate 43,214, forward strand.
CAGCTATAGTTATTTTCTTTTCTTGTTCGCGTAAAGTATTCTTTGTTTTTTCTAAAGTATGAAGGCAAAGACCTATATCAAGGGTTTTCTTTTCTTCTGAATATTCAAGAAACTTTTCAGCCTTTTCTTTCTGAGCCTTCAAAGGACCAACACGTGTTTCAAGCTCGGTTAAAATATCACGAAGGCGAAGAAGATTTTCTTCCGCCTGGTCAAGACGACGCATAGCGTCAGCACGACGGTATCTGTAATGTGAAATACCTGCCGCTTCTTCAAGCATATCTCTGCGCTCTTCACTTTTGCCTGAAATAAGAGTTTCAATCTTACCCTGGCTTACCATTGAATAGCCATCTCTACCAAGACCAGTATCCATAAATAATTCGTGGATATCTTTAAGTCTTGATGGTTGACCATTTATTTTATATTCACTTTCACCAGAACGATAATATCTTCTTGTAACATTTACCTCATCATTATCGTTATTAAGTGTTCTGTCAGTATTATCTAATTTAAGAGTAACCTCTGCAAAGCCTACTGCACGACGAGCATCTGTACCACTAAAAATAACGTCTTCCATTTTTGAACCACGAAGATTTTTAGTGCTCTGCTCACCTAAAACCCAACGCATAGCGTCAGAAATATTACTCTTACCGCTACCGTTAGGGCCAACTACTGCTGTTATGCCTTTTCCAAATTCAAGTAAAGTCTTGTCCGGAAAGGATTTGAAGCCTTGCAATTCAATTGCTTTCAAATACATTTTGTATTCTCCGTTTCAATTTCGTACTTTTCCAATTCATTTTTGCCTTTAATAGTAACTTTAAATCCATCACTCAAAAGGCAAGCTTTATTTTTACCTTTTTGACCTGTTGCTTTTGAAATTTCTTTCTCGTTTACATATATTGTAACATTTTTAATTTCTGAATTGTTATCGTTTTTGTAAATTTCAAAAAGTTTTTTTCTTATTTTCTTCAAGTAAATTTCACTTTCACAAAGCTCACCAAAAGCTGGGTGATATGGTCCACTTAAATAGCCGTCGTCTACATTCCCACCTGAATGAAGACCTAAACGGATAACCTTTATGTTGTTGTCATAAAACATTTCTAAAAGCTCTGCACAAAGTGAAACAGTTTCTTCAAGTGTTGGTGAAACATATTCATCTTGTTTTAAAAGCTCTGAAAGATGAGTATTTTCTAAAACTATTGTCGGATAAATTCTCACTGTATCAGGCTTTAATGCAATAATACTTTTTGCTGTTTCTATATCTTTTTCTCTTGTGCTTTTATAAAGTCCGGTCATCATCTGAAGACCTAAAGAAAAACCGTGTTTTTTTATAAGTAAAGAAGCATTTTTCACATCATCTGCAGTATGACCACGTCTGTTACTTAAAAGCACTTCGTCATTCATACTTTGTGCCCCTAATTCTATTGCTGTAACTCTATATTCTTTAAGAAGTGTTAAAACATTTTCATCAATAGCATCAGGTCTTGTGGAAATTCTGATACCACTAAAAGTACCATTTTCAATAAATGGCTTTGCCTCCTCTAAAAGAGAGAGCATATAGCTTCTGTCAATAGCAGTAAAGCTCCCACCAAAAAAAGCTATTTCAGTATTTTCACTTGACAAGCAATCATTCTTCGCTTTTTTTAGTGTTGCTCTTACTTCTTCTGTAGTCAGTTCTTTTACCGAACCAGAAATTGTCTTTTGATTACAGAATGAGCATTGGTTGGGGCAACCAGCGTGTGGTACAAAAAGCGAAATATTAGCGTGCTTCATTGTGAATTTTCTCAAGTGCAGCACCTGCTGCATTCTGCTCTGCTTCTTTTTTACTTTTACCTTTGCCCTCGCCTATTACTTCACCATTTAATTTAACCTTAAAAACGAAGGTTTTATCGTGGTCAGGACCTTCTTCGCCCACTTCTTCATAAGTTAAAGTATTGCCCTTAACCTTCTGGATTTCTTCTTGCAAAAGAGATTTGTTATCTTTAAAGCTAGCCTCTCTTTTTACTGCATCCTTTATAAATCGCAAAATATACGGTTTTACAGCTTTCATTCCACCATCAAGGTAAATAGCGGCAACAACCGCTTCAAAAGCATCTGATACAACTGACGGACGATTTCTGCCACCAGTGCTTTCTTCGCCACGCCCCAAAAGAATATATTTGCCTAAATCTATCTGCTCAGAGAATTTAAAAAGTGATTTCTCACACACTACAGCCGCACGAAGCTTTGTCATTTCACCTTCAGGGCGGTTTTTATATTCAGAGAAAAGATATTCGGCTGTAACGAAGCCTAAAACAGAATCGCCTAAGAATTCGAAACGCTCGTTATTCTTTTTCAATTTATTTTCGTTAGCGAAAGACGAATGTGTAAGCGCTAATTCTAAAAGACTTTTATCTTTGAAAGAATAACCTAATTTTTCTTCAAATTCAGAGAAATTCATCCTTTTCACCTCAAATCAAGTGTGTCAAAATAATATAAACTACGCTTTGCGAGCGCCTCGTAGCGTTCTTTTTTATCTCTTATTTTTTCTTCCAATGGAGTAACTATCCCAAATGCGGCACCCATTGGTTGAAAGTTTTTAACAGTTTCATCTGAAATATATTGCGTCAATGCACCAAGCATTGTAATTTTAGGAAGAACAAGCTTTTCTTTGCCCAATATTTTCTGAGCAAGGTTATATCCTGCTAAAATGCCTGATGCTGCTGATTCCATATAACCCTCAACACCAGAAATCTGACCAGCAAAGTATATTCTGTTTTCTTTCTTTAAGCTGAAATCATTATCTAAAAGCTGTGGAGAGTTTATAAAAGTGTTTCTGTGCATTACGCCATATCTGACAAACTCTGCATTTTTAAGGGCAGGAAACATTGAAAAAACTCGTTTTTGTTCTGGAAATTTAAGATTCGTCTGAAACCCTACTAAATTATACATAGTGCCATCGACATTTTCTTTTCTGAGCTGAAGATTTGCCCACGGACGATGACCTGTTGCAGGATTAACTAGCCCAACAGGCTTCAAAGGACCATAACGCATAGTATCCTTACCACGTGAAGCCAAAACCTCAATTGGCATACAACCCTCGTAAACATCCTTTTTCTTATCAAAAGAATGAAGCTCTGCACTTTCAGCATTTATGATTGCTTCATAAAAAGCTTCATATTCTTCTTTATTTAACGGACAGTTTATATAATCTGTTTCACCACCACGGTCATAACGTGACTGGGTAAAGGCATTTTCCATATCAATACTGTCAGCAGTAACAATAGGTGCTGCAGCATCATAAAATGAAAGAAAATCTTTTCCTAAAATTTTACCTATTTCTTTTGCTAAATCATCACTGACCAAGGGACCAGCAGCTATAATTACATATCCATCCGGAATATTTTTAACTTCTTCCCTTACAACAGTTATATTTTCATTATTAAGAATATTTGCTGTTATTAGCGATGAAAAAACATCTCTGTCAACAGCAAGGGCACCACCTGCAGGAACCTTTGCTTTATCTGCTGCATCAAGGCACACAGAACCAAAACGACGCATTTCTTCTTTTAAAAGACCTGCCGCAGAGCCGATTCTTTCAGCCTTTAATGAATTCGAGCAAACAAGCTCAGCTAAATTTTCACTTTTATGTGCCGGAGAATATTTTTGTGGCTTCATTTCGAAAAGCGTTACCTTTATTCCCCTTTTAGCCAATTGGTTTGCCGCTTCAACACCAGCAAGTCCACCGCCGATAACTGTTACTTTTTTATCACTCATCGCTATCTTCCTGTGATTTTTTCGCATTTTTTCTTGGTGCTTTAAAAGAATAACCACATTCCTCATTAGAGCAAGTAATTATACCACCCTTACCTTTAAAGAGTGATTTGCCACATTTAGGGCAATTTTCGCCTGTTGGCTTATCCCAAGTCATAAAATTACATTCAGGATAATTACTGCAACCAAAGAATTGATAACCTTTTTTAGATTTTTTACCGATAACATTACCACCGCAACGTGGGCAGGTAGCAGTTGTTTCTTCTACAAGTGGCTTGGTTGTTTTACATTCAGGGTAACCAGGGCACGCAAGGAACTTACCAAAACGACCACTTTTTACAACCATATTTCTGCCACATTTTTCACATTTTACATCTGTTATATCTTCTTGCAACTGAATTTTCTGACCTTGCATTTCATCCTTTGCTTTAGAAAGTGTTTCTTCAAGGTCATCATAGAATTCACGAAGCATTTCTACATAGTTACATTCACCGTTATCAATTTCGTCAAGCTTTGCTTCCATTGATGCAGTAAATTTTGTATTAACAAATTTAGGGAAACGTTCTTTTAATAAATCAGTTGTAACCTTACCTAATTCAGTATTTTTAAGAACCTTGCCCTCACGCTTGATATATTCACGTTTAATTATTGTACTCACAATAGAAGCGTAAGTACTAGGTCTGCCGACACCAGTTTCTTCGAGTGTTTTAATAAGAGAAGCTTCTGTGAAGTGTGCTGGTGGTTGGGTAAAGTGCTGATTGCCCTTGAGCTCTTTAAGCTTAGGGGTGTCTCCAATCTTAATTTCAGGAAGAACACTTTCCTTTTCTTCATCTTCTGAAAATTCTTCGTAAAGAACTGTAAATCCATCAAATTTCACAGAATAACCACTTGCAGAGAAAATACAGAACTCATTCAAATTCTCTTTTTTACTACCCTTTATTTCAATTTTAACAGTTGCCTGCTCGCAAGCAGCCATTAAGCTTGCTACATATCTGCACCAGATTAAGTTATATAATTTATACTGGTCATTTGAAAGACTGCTCTTTATTTTTGCAGGAGTTAAGCTAACATTTGCTGGACGAATTGCCTCGTGACCATCTTGCGCACCTGCACGAGTTTTAAAATATCTTGGCTTTTCTGGAAGATATTTATCGCCATAAGCTGATTTTACAAACTCTGCATGCGCCGCTCTTGCTTCTTCTGAAATACGAAGTGAGTCAGTTCTCATATAAGTAATAAGACCTGTTGTGCCAAGCCCCTGCACATCAACACCTTCATAAAGCTCCTGTGCTATTTTCATTGTTTTCTGAGCTTGGAAATTTAATTTTCTTGAAGCTTCCTGTTGCATTGAAGAAGTGATAAATGGTGGCGCTGGTTGTTTCTTTCTTGTACCTTTTTTCACTGATTCAGTAACAAAATCAGCATTCTCTAAACGTGCTAAATATTTATCTGCTTCTTCTTTATTTTTAATTTCAACTTTACCATTTTCGTCAGAAGTAAGAGATGCAGAGAATGTTTTTCTTTCCGCTACAAATTTCGCATCAATTGACCAATATTCTTCTGGATTGAACTTTGCAATTTCTTCTTCTCTGTCAACTATAAGTCGAACTGCAACACTCTGCACACGACCAGCAGAAAGACCACGTCTGATTTTTTGTGAAATAAACGGACTGAGTCTGTAACCTACTAATCTGTCTAAAATTCTACGTGCTTGTTGAGCATCAACAAGACCCATATCTACAGACTCTGGATTATTAATTCCTCTTTTAACACTTGTTTCGTTAATTTCATTAAATTTAACTCGGTTTTTCTCGTTTAAATCAAGACCTAAAATTGTAGCAAGATGCCAAGAAATTGCTTCTCCTTCACGGTCAGGGTCAGTTGCGAGATAAACTTTTTCGCTTTTTTCAACCTGAGCCTTTAATTCCTTTACAAGTTTTTCTTTATTCTTAATAATAGCATATTTAGGTGTAAAATCATTCTTTACATCAACACTTAATTTTGCTGCTGGTAAATCTCTTACGTGACCCATTGAAGCTGTAACTTCAAAATCTTTACCTAAATATTTTTTTATTGTTTTAGCCTTTGCAGGCGACTCCACTATAACAAGCTTGGACATTATGTTATTCCTTTCAGATTTTGTATTTTTTACCTTCTACACTTTCAACTTCACCCATTAATTCAAGCTCGGTAAGCGCTGAAAGCACATCACTCATTTTTAAAGCAGTCTGCCTTAATATATCATCAACATGAGTAGGATTTTCGTTTAAAACAGAATAGACTTTTTTAGCATCCATAGAAAAAGAATCGTCTAATTCCTTTTTTTCTTTTACTTTAATTGGCATCTTTGCCTTTTCACTTTCTTTTTTTACTACAGAATCCTGAGATACTTCCTTTTTAGACTTTTTTCTATATTCAACATAAGGAATCTGTGAAAGTGAAATTTCTGCCTTACTAAAATCTATTAAATCTGCATAAAGATATTCATATTCTGAGAGAATATCCATAGCAGAAAAAACAGGCTTTGCACCATTTTTAATTAAATGGTTTGCTCCATCAAACGAAGAACGAACTATATCACCCGGCACTGCAAAAACATCTTTGCCTTGCTCTAAAGCAAAATTTGCAGTAATCAACGAACCACTTTTGATACCAGCTTCAATAACTAAAGTACCTAAAGTAAGCCCTGAAATAAGACGATTTCTTATAGGAAAAGTCGTTCTCGATGCAGGAACAAAAGGTGCAAATTCAGACACTACTGCACCATATTTTGTAATAGCACGTCTTAAAGGAGCATTTTCTTTTAAATAATCAAATGATAACCCACAGCCTAAAAATGCAACCGTTCTTCCTTTGGCAAGCATTGCACCTGCGTGTGCTTCACTGTCAATTCCCAAAGCTCCACCACTTACAATAGTAACACCACAAGAAGCCAGGGCGTATGAAAGCTTTTGTGCCGTTTCGATTCCGTAGTTGCTTGCGTTTCTTGTTCCAACTACGCCTATAGAAACAGTATCCTTTAAAACAGATATATCCCCTAAAGCGAAAAGTACTAATGGCATATCACGAAGCTGTTTAAATCGCTCAGGGTAATTAACATTATCTGGTGTAATAATTGAATAGCCCTTCGCTTTACACTCGCGAAAAATACCACCTGTTTCAGACGGACTCATACTTTTTAGTGAATTTATTTTCTTGTCAGTCAAAAGACCAGACAAGCGCCATTCAGCTGAACCCGCATTATACATTTTTTCAGGGTCACCAAAATATGCTAATAACTCGTCGGTTTTAGCCCCAGCACCCAAGGCACATTGAAGCCAAAGCCAATATTCAGTAGGGCAAACACTCATTATCTCATCATTTCCCACATAATTATCGTTGCAGCTGCTGCTGCATTCAATGACTCTGCATAACCGTTCATAGGAATAGTAACAAGCTGTGAAATCTCTTTAACCTCTTCACTTATACCATTACCCTCATTACCAATTACGCATACCATTCCACGTGATTTATCAATACTAGTAATTTTCTCGGCACAAGAATCAGGCACAGAGCCATAAACACTCATATCATTTGCCTTAAGCTCTGTTAAAAGTGATAATAAATCCTCAGTTACTACAACATCTAACCTGAAAAGCGCCCCCATAGCTGCACGAAGCACCTTTGGATTATAAATATCACAACCACCTTTAATTATTATGCCATTGAGACCTACTGCTTCTGCAGTTCTGCAAATAGCACCAAAATTGGAAGGATTAGAAATCTCTTCCAATGCAACATATTTGCCATAGTATTTTATTTTACTTATATTTGCAAATTTGTCAAGCATTGTAACTACCGCAAAAACACCCTGGGTGCTTTTTGTATCAGCTAATTTTTCAGAAATTTCTTCTGTAACAATAAACGATTTTTGAGCACTGTTCAAAGCGTCGTCAATATAAAGAGAATATTTTTCTTTTGCTTCTTCTGTTACAAAAATCATTCTGATTTCTACACCACTTAAAAAAGCATCTTTTAAAAGCCTTGGACTCTCAATAAAAAAAGCATTTTCTTTTTTTCTGAAAGCTGAAGACTCACGTAATTTCACGGCATATTTAATTTTTTCGTTAGTTTTTGATGATATAAATTCCATTATTCTTTACCACTTTTTTGAATACAAAATTTATTTTATAGCACTTTATGAAATAAATTTCACACTCAAAATTCTACAAATTGCACTAATTTCCCACTTAATTTTTACGCCCTTAATAAACGCCTAACGCTCGGTCAGAAACCTGACCGAGCGTATAGATTAACTTATTAAAGAGCTGCTTTTGCTTTTTCAACAAGTGCTGCAAAGCCCTGAGGGTCAGCAATAGCAATTTCTGAAAGCATCTTTCTGTTGAGGTCGATATTTGCTTTCTTAAGACCGTTAATGAATGTTGAGTAATTGATACCATTCATTTTGCAAGCTGCAGAAATTCTTGCAATCCAAAGACGACGAAAATCTCTTTTCTTTTGCTTTCTGCCGATGTATGCGTAGTTACCGCTTTTCATAACAGCTTGTTTAGCTGTTTTAAATAATTTGCTCTTTGAGCCATAGTAGCCTTTTGCTAATTTAAGAACTTTATTTCTTCTTTTGCGAGTCATTGTCGCACCTTTAATACGAGCCATTTAAATTTACCTCCGTTCTAATCTTATTTATAAGGAATAAGACGCTTGATTTGCTTTGTATTTGTAGCGTCTGCAACTGCTGTCTGACGAAGACCTCTTTTACGTTTTGTAGTCTTCTTTGTAAGAATGTGAGACTTATTTGCATGACCACGTACAGGTTTACCGTTTTTTGAAAGTTTGAAACGCTTTTTAGCGCCTGAATGTGTTTTAAGCTTTGGCATAATTTTTCCTCCTTAATAATGCAATCATTTAGTTGTCTTGGGTACAAGGAACATAAGCATTGAACGACCTTCAAGCTTTGCAGGTTTTTCAACTGTGCCAACTTCTGCACAAGCCTCTGCAAATCTATCCATAATTCCGTTACCGTTCTCAGCATGTGCCATTTCTCTACCTCTGAAGCGAATAGAAACTTTAACTTTGTTTCCATCACTTAAAAAGCGTCTTGCATGGTTTGCTTTTGTGTTAAAATCGCCGACATCAATATTGAGAGATAAACGAACCTCTTTAACATCCATAACCTTCTGGTTTTTCTTCGCTTCTTTCTCGCGTTTTGCTTGTTCAAAGCGATATTTACCATAGTCCATAATTTTACACACAGGTGGATTTGCACCAGGTGCAATTTTTACAAGGTCGAGATTAGCTTTCTCTGCTAATTTAAGAGCTTCTTTAGCTGACATAACGCCAACTTGCTCACCTTCTGCAGAAATAACTCTTACTTCTTTATCTCTGATTTCTTCATTGATTTGGGTTGCTTCCTTGCTAATACCAAAACACCTCCTGAAAAATTTAGCGTGAACGGTTTTCCGTTCACGCTAAAAGACATAACATTACTGTCAATAATCTAAAAGGTATTGTACCAAACAATGCTCTCGTTTGGTGAGAACGGAAAAGTTCTGCTTTGTTTTGCTCAAATATAATAACAGTAAGTTCTCTTTTTGTCAATACCTTTTTTAAAAATTCGACATAATATTTCCTAAACCTTGTACTCCAGAAATAATATCATCAATATTTTCGCCGATTGATTGTGTTGTTGCTTCAGTTTCTGGTGGAGTATATTCTCCGTAACAGTAAATAACAACTTTTAAATTCGCACTGATTCTTCTGTCTTCTGGAATTTCTTTCCATTCAGTTTCATCCTTCGGATAATAAACTATACTTGTAACCTTGTTTGAATCCTCAGTGGTTTCAGCAACACTACCAACAATAATTTCTACATTCTTAAATCCTTTTTCATTGAGCTCATCATACACTTCTGTTGCATCGTTACCAACTAAATCAGGAACTTTAAGACCATCACTTACCTTTAAGGTAATTGAGCGCTTGTTTATTGAAGAAACGACTGTTCCCTCTGGTAAATCCTGTGCAATAACTGACCCTATTTCCTGGTCGCTGTCTTCATAAACAGTACTTATTACAAGTACATCTTTATAAGTTTCATCAGCCTTAATCTCATCAATATTTTTGCCACGGAAATCAGGAACTGAAAGATTCACAAAATCTTCTTCAGTTTCTTTAAGAGAATCTGAAACAGTTTCGTTGGAATTAGTTGTTCCATCTTCATCACCACTATCGCCCATTCCGACTATACCAATTACAACCGCAAGTAACACAGCAAGGCATACAACAATGCTTACCACAAGTGTAATTACAGTACTTTTCTTTGCACCTTTTTGCTCTGGTGCGTAATCATCTTCATAATAATCGTCGGTATCCTCTTCTTCAAAAGCATCAGGTTCAACATTTCTTACAGAACGACGACCCGCTGCCATAGAAGAATATCCTTCAGCTGCAGAAACTGCCGCAGCAGGCGAAGCTGAGAGGTCATCTCTCAAAAGCTCTGTATTTTCAGTTCTGTCTTCAGGAAGAATTTGCAAAGCGTTAACTAATGCATTGATAACATAAGCAGGTATGATTTCTGCAAATTTACCAGGAATCATCAATTTATCATTAGATGCCCTTGAAACAGAACTCATTGGTGTGCTACCAACAAGAACTCTGTAAAGAACAGTTGAAAAACCGTAAACATCAGTCCAAGGACCCAACTCACCATCTTCAGCATATTGCTCTATAGCAGCATAGCCTTCAACAATATCCAAAGGAAGTCTACCACTATGTGCTCTTACATCATCAATACTGAAATCCGCAATTTTCACTCTGCCATCTTTACCAACAATGAGAGAATTAGGTGAAATTGCACCATGTATAATTCCATTTTCGTGAAGCACACCTAAAGCAGAAAGAACCGGCATTAAAAGTACACGTGCTTCATCCCACAATATATATCCTTGTTCATTTTTCAGTAAATAATCTCTTAAGGTTTCACCTTCACCAAGATATTCACTTACTGCATACGCTGTTCCTAAAAATTCAAAAACATCGTAAACAATCGCAAGGGCAGAACACCCTTTAATCTGCTTAAGAGTATTCCATAATTTTGTAAATTTCGCCTTTGCATCAATAAAAGCTGCAGCCCTGCCTACATTTACAAGGCAATAGTTATCTTCACCACGGGTAACCTCACCCTTCGGAAAACATTCGCGAATCGTTACAGGCAATTTCTTTTCTAAATCAAAACCGCAATAGGTTATCCCATCACCATTTGCAGAAATGACTTTACCTATAAGATATTTGCCACCGACAACCGTTTTGAGTGGTAAAAATGGAGCCTTCTGCACTTCTTCACTTTCATCTTTGCAATAAGGGCAAACGTTGCTGTCGCCGATTTTTCTCATACAGCGTAAACAAAGTTTCTCTTTTTCCATTATAGATTTTCCACCCTTTATCAGTCAAAATCAGGTCTTGGTTCACTGCCTGCATTAAGTGCATCGTGAAGACTTTGTCTTAAGGTTCTGATATCGTTAACGCTTCTTGTGAGTGTTTCATCAGTATCTTTAATAACATTCTCAACATAAGCGCTTGCATTTCTACGCATATCATTTGACCAACGCTCTGCTTTATCTGCAATTTCGTTAGCCTTGAGTTTTGAAGCATTAATAAGAGCCTGAGACTCTTCTTTTGCTTGTTGCATAATTGCTAAAGCTGCTTCTTTTGCCTCTTTAGTAATCTGATGCTCTTCAACCATAAGATCTGCTCTCTGACGTGCTTTAATAATGATTTCTTCTGCTGCTGCATCTGCTGCGTTAAGAATATCACGTCTTTCAGCTGCAATTTTCTTTGCCTGTGTAATTTCAACAGGCATATTAAGTCTGATGTCTTCAATAATTCTTCTGAGCTCATCAACATCTACTGCAAGCTTGCTTGAAAATGGAACACTTCTGCCTTCTTCAATGACAGTATCCATATCATTAAGTAAAGTATCAATACTCATAAATGTACCAACCTTTCAATAAAAAAATATATAAATTTTATTATTAGCATTATTTAGAAAGTCGTGAGATTATGTCATCACAAATTTCAACAGGGACAAATGTAGAAACATCTCCACCTAATTTACAAACCTCTTTAACAACACTTGAACTTAGGAACATATAATCAGCACTTGTGGTTAAAAATATTGTTTCAAGCTCACTGTTTAACTTTTGATTGGTGAGTGCCTGACGAAATTCATCATCAAAGTCTGAAATAGCGCGAAGACCTTTTACTACAGCAGAAGCACCCTTTTCTCTTGCGTAATCTGCTAAAAGCCCCAAGTGACTGTCAACAGTTACATTTGGTAAATCTGTTGTACAACGTCTTATAAAATCCATTCGCTCTTCAACAGTAAAGCTACCGCTGTTTTTATTGAAGTTTTTCATTACAACAACAATAACATTATCGAAAAGCTTTGAGGACCTTTTTATAATATCTAAGTGACCTATTGTAAGTGGGTCAAAGCTACCAGGACAAATTACGGTTTTACCCATATTACTCACCCTTTCTGTAAACAGTTAAAGCAATTTTACCATATTTATATCTTTTAGAAGTAAAGCCCTCTATATTTTCTGGCAAAAATTCCTCACTACCTGTTTCACAAACAATTACACCATTTTCATTTATATGTGGTGCAATTCTTTCTATTGCATCTTCCATAAGCCCTGCCTTATATGGTGGGTCTAAAAGAGCAATATCATATTTTTCAATAACCCTGTCTAAATACCCCAGAGCATCTGAACGCACAGTTTTTGCCTTTTCTCTGAAATTTGTAATTTTGAGATTTTCTTCAACTACCGCAATTGATTTTGAAGAAGCATCTACAAACACACACGAGTCAGCTCCACGGCTTAACGCTTCAATTCCTAACTGACCAGAACCAGCAAAAAGGTCTATAACCTTAGCATCTGGCACATCAAACTGAATAATATTAAAAATAGATTCTTTAACCTTATCGGTTGTTGGTCTTACGTCATTACCCTCAAGAGTGAAGAGACGGCGACCACGCTGTGAACCTGTAATTACACGCACAAAAACACCTCGTAATATAAAATGACATACTTACGCATTATATATAATCACTATATTATTACACTTTTTTGAGTGATTTGTCAAGTTTTTGTGTTCAGTTGTCAGGTTTTTGGGGTTAGATATTATAAAACAGGAAACAGAGCACACTACTCCGTTTCCTGTTAAAATTAATTATTTAATGTTTTCGTTTTAATAGGCGTTTAACCTTTTATCAAACAACTCAGGTGGTATTGGCTTAACTGGAACCATTTTATCTGAAAACCTGTATTCATCTTCATACCATTTCAAAAAACTTCTAATATCATTGTCATACTTAAACCACATAGCAAGTACCAATCTTTTATCAAGTGGTTTAAGGTCTATTATACCGTTTTTTAATTCTATGGCACCACTTTTCCCATCTGTTATGTAATAATAGTCACCATCGTCTGATTTAGTTAAAAATAAAATATATATACCTCTTTGGTCAACATACTCGTCCGCATACTCTATAATCGGCTTACCATTATCATATTGTTTAGCGAGTATTACTTCAAAATCAGGAAAATAATATTCATCCCAATATGCAATTCCGATTAACTCTTCCACACTCGTTTCAACATTACTTTCTATTTTTAAGTGTTTCAGATTCTTGATTTTTTTATTATTAACATCAGCATCAAATGATAGCGTTGCTCCACCAATAGAACTTAATACAACACAACAATCAGATTTTGCAATTATTTCATCAAGTATTTGCATAGATTTATTTTTTGAATAAATAAAAAGCAGTATGCTTAGTGCAACACTAAATAGAGCAACCGCTACACGAACAACAATTTTCTTTTTCATTAATATCCCCCTATTATTAATCATCTTAAGCGTAGCGATTTACGGTGCTGCTGTTGTTTCTATCGAAGAATATGTTACCTGTTTCTTTTTGTACATATTCTCAGAAAACTCATAATCCTCAATCAACCAATCATAAAAACCATCATAATCCTTAAAGAATTTCCTTAATTCTCTATTCAAACCTTTATTAAGCGGTTTAAATTTAAAATCATCAAGTTCAATAGCACCATCTTTACCACCTAACACATAATAACAATCATCTTCTTCGGCTTTTGTTAAAAACAATATGTACTGGTGTTCATTTAAAAATTTTTCGCCTTCCTGAATTATTGTTATTTCGTAAGATGGTGCATCAAATACATCTTTTTTATTATATTCTATAAAAATCTCGCTTTTTTCTCCTGCAAACGTGACTATTACTTCCTGATAAAATTTACCATCTTTCTCATACACATCTTTTAATGGTTCACTTGGAATTGCATTGCCACAAAAGAAACCAGCATAAGAGGTATCAATCCTGACACAACAATCTGACTCATCAATCAATCTTTGAAGTGTCCATTCAGATTTATTTTCTGGATAATTAAAGACTATTACACCAACAGATGTCGCAATAATTAATAAAAATGATATTACTAAAACAATCAACTTCTTTTTCATTATTAATCCCCCTATTATTAATCATCTCAAGCATAGCAATTTACGGTGCTGCTGTTGTTTCAATATTACTATAATCTATATATGGTATTGTCATATTGTTAATATCAAACTCAACACGAGTAGCTTCAACTGGTATCATATTGTCTGAAAATTCATATTCATTTACTCTCCAATGTTCAAATTTTCCGTAATCATTTTCAAACTTCAACCAAACGGCGAAATTTAATTTCTCATCAAGCGGTTCTAAACTATCGTCTGTTATTTTTATTGCACCACTTTTTCCACCTGTTATGTAATAATAATCACCATCTTGGGCTTTTGACAGAAACAAAATATATGGTGGTCTTTCCGCTCCCAAATCTCCGGCTGTATATTCCAATGTAGGTTTATAGTCTTTAAACACCTGAACGAGAATAAAATGACCATCTGGGAAATACAATTCATCACGTTCATCTATAACTCTAATCTCTTCTCTGTTTGAACATTCATTTTCTTTTGTTTCAACATAAGGACCAGTGTAACAAAAGTGCCACTCAACATTTTCAAGCACTACACAACAATCTGACTCTTCAATTAATCTCTGAAGAGTCCATTCAGATTTATTTTCGGGATAATTAAAGGCTATTACACCAACAGTTATTACAAGCATTAATACTAATGATGTTACTAAAATAATCAACTTCTTTTTCATTATTAATCCCCCAAAAACACTTTTAGCGTTTAAAGATTTTGTTTATCAAAATCCTTAATTTATAAATCGCTTTATTAGAATTCATTGTTCTACCCAACAAATAAATTCCAAAAATCAATTCTACAATAGAAACACCCAACAGAAAGCCAGAAATGAAATCTCTGAAAGAAGAACCGTCTATGCAGAATGAAAGTGCAAGCAAAGAAATACCCATTATAATAAGAAAGAAGCTGGTACTAGAATTCTTTGACTGTTTCAATTCCTGTATATCTTTAAGCATACCGAGAATTTCTTTTTCATCGTATACACGTATACTTTTTTCATTTTCTTCACCATCTAAAAGTTCAGAAACAGAAATCCCAAGCACATTGCACAGCGTTTCTACAACGGCATAATCTGGCATACACTTGCCGTTTTCCCACTTAGAAATAGTTTTATTGCTTACACCAATTTTTTCTGCAAGCTGTTCTTGTGTTAAATTTTTTTCTCTTCTTTTTAAGGCAATGAAATTGCCTGTTGCCTGTTGGTTCATAAAAACACCCCCAAAAGTTAAGGTGACGGAAACCACCTTATAGTTTTATTATAAAAAATCCACCCAAAATTCACATCCCCCATAAGGCGAATTTGAGTGGAATAACCATTACAACCAAGGCGAAGCCTTCCAAAATTCCGAAATCCGCATTATGCATTCCGAATTAGTGGAGCTGAAAGTTCCACTCCGGCTCTCCGTCTTTTTTCATTTCTTCGTTCCAGTTGCAAAAAATCTCGAAATGCTCATCACTTAAAAACATTTTAAGGTATTCACCAAAATTTGGCGAAAGCTCCATTTTCTTTAAATCTTCGATACTTGCAAAGAAAACCTCACCCTCGTCGGTTTTATCTACCAATTCACCCTCAAAATCATTTGTTTTATAAAAATGAACAAAATATTTATCGTTGGTGTCAATATTATGCCAATGCACCATACCACAATATTTTAAATTACGCACAGTAAGGCCTGTTTCTTCTTTTGCCTCTCTTACTGCACTGTCATAGATGCTCTCACCATTCTCAACATGACCACCAGGGAAGGTACACCCACACCAATATTTTACTCTTCTTTGCACTACAACCTCATGGGTTTCAGGATTTTGTATCATAATCATATTTGTTAATTCTATTTTTGACATAGTTTACTCCTATACTTATCTTTTACTTAAATCCTGATTAAACATCCATTCTACCCACGGCTCTGTTCCGTAAAATCTGCCACTCATTCCGTGACCAAATTCATCCCAGCGGGTATATTTTACTGGTGCTGAAACTTTCTTTAACTGATTATAACATTCATCATCCGGCTCAACTTCTACTGTTTTGTCATCAGAAGAATGAGCAATCCATATCGGCATACTTTTGAGCAATTCAAAATTATATTCTTTCCAGTTCGCAAATGCACCCATAACAGGAATTGCACAAGCAAAAAACTCTGGATATTTAGCAATTAATTTCCAAGTACAAACACCACCAAATGATGTTCCTGTAATATATATTCTATTTTTATCAATTGAATTTTCTTTACATAAAAGCTCAATTAATTGCATTAGAGCTTCAAGATAATTAACAGGCTTTGTACCATTCCACATATCGCTATATGGTGCTTGTGGTATCAAAACAGAGCAATCTCTATTTAAAAGTTTTTCATCCAATCCGTGATTTTTAAAAATTTTTAATGGTTTTCTGTTATCTGAACCAAGTCCGTTACCACCATGTAAATAAATGAAGAGTGGACTATTATCACTCTGTGATTTTTTAAATCGATAATTTATCGCCATATTATTTTCTTTGCTTATAAAAAGATATTTCTTAAAATCGCTATTTAAAGTAACTTGTTCTGCAATATGTGATTCATTTTTATGTATCAAGGTTTTATCATAGAGTTTATTATGTTTATGATAACGCCTTGAGTTAGTTATAATATAGTATTTTTGCTCTAATAAATTGAAATTTATGTTTTTATCAGTTTTATTTAAACCATTTTGCGTAAGAGTATATAAAAAATTATCACTACCTACAATATTATAACTGTCATTTACCAATTTTAAAATTTCTTCAGTCATAACTTTACTGTAATTATTATAAATCTCAGCACAATCTTTTTCAGTAAATTCTATAAGAATATAATAATTCTTTATATCTCTTTTTATATATGGCTTAAATGGTTTTTTATCAGCCAAAAAGTCATATAGAATAATATCTCTGAATTTCATTTTATCACCCAATACATCTTGCATTTTTCAATAAATATGATACAATAACAAACGGAACATAAGTTCCCAAGGAGTTGTTCCTACGGTAGGCGGTTAGTCTCTTTTACAGAGAGACTGAACTCTCTGATTACATAGAAATCCTTTTATGAGGAAATTTGTTTTTTGAGAGTGGTGATTGCTATGAGTGAAACAATCGCTTTATTAGCTATCATTTTCTTAATCATTCTTGTTTTAAAGAGTGAATAAAAAGAAAGCAACCGCCTGACTCTCACATAAGGCGGTTGTTTTCTATAACCCAATTATAAAGTGGAGTCTAACCGTCTACGGAATAACTCCTTGCTTGATTTTATTATAACACGAAAATAAAAAATGTCAACTATTTTCATAACGACCACTGACTTACTGACCACTGAGAAATGGGCGACCAAGCTTAAGCCCCTACAACTATTCACCGTGAAAAGTCGTATAAATTTCAACCGCATCTGTTTTGGAAATACCCTGCACACTTTCTAATTCTTCAACACTTGCAGTTCTTATATTATCAATTGTGCGGAATTTCACTATAAGATTTTTAGCTTTTTTCTCGCCGATTCCCTTTATTTGTGTAAGCGAATTTTCTAAAGCAGATTTTGTATGTTTCTTGCGGTGATATTCAACTGAAAATCTATGAACCTCATCCTGAATCTGAGTAACAAGTGAAAAGGCTTTTCGTTTAGAATTGAATTCAATTCTGCCACCACTTGTAGAAATTGCCGAGGTGCGATGCTTGTTATCTTTAACCATACCGAAAAGCGGTATATTAAGATTAAATTCCTGTAAAAGAGGTAAAACTGCATTAACCTGACCTTTACCACCATCAAGCAAAATAAGGTCTGGCAATTTACCAAAACCATATTCTTCATTATCTGCTTTATGATTGTAATATTCAGTAAATCGGCGTCTTAAAACTTCTTCCATAGAAGCGTAGTCATCTTGCCCAGAAAAGCCTTTTATAGCAAAACGCCTGTATGCTTTTTTATATGGTCTGCCATCCTTAAACACAACCATACCGGCAACGTTGTCGCTACCAGCGGTGTGAGAAATATCGTAAGACTCAATGTACTGTGGGATATTTTTCATACCAAGCATAAGTGCTAATTCTTCAAGTGCGTTTTTAGTTTTTTCGCTACTCGAAAGTTTTTCTAAAAGCTTTTGAGTGGCATTATTTTTACACATTGTAATAAGCTTTAGCTGGTCACCTTTCTGTGGAATTACAATCTGCACGTTTGTGCTTCGTTTCTCTGAGAGCCATTTTTCAATATCTTCTATTCCCTCAACCTCACCATCAATTTCAATTCGTGGTGGAATTGTTCTGTTTAAAGAGTAGTAAGAAGTTAAAAATTCTGCCCTCATATTTTCAGAAGTGCCGTTTTCCTCAAAAATAAAATGCTCGGTGTCACAAAGTTGGTTGTCAGAAAAACGAAGAACTGCAATACAAACCTTGTTTTCAACAACACTAAGTGCAAAAACATCTTGTTCTTTGTAAGTAGAAGAAACAACCTTTTGCCTACTCTTAACCTTTTCAATTCCTCTTATGGTATCACGAAGCTTTGCGGCTTTTTCAAAGTTAAGCTCTTCAGAGGCTTTTTCCATTTCTTGCTTTAATTTACGAACAGTATCCTGAGTGCCAAGCTTTAAAAACTCAATAGCTTCTGTTACTCTTTCATCATATTCATTTTCTGTAATTTTACCGGCACACACAGCACAACATAAATCAAGATGAGAATTAAGGCAAGGGCGTTCTTTTTTTATATCTCGAGGAAACACCTTGTTACAGGTAGGTAATTTGTAAATTTTCTTTGCCTCATCAACTGCATTTTTCACAGAATATCCTGCAGTATATGGACCTAAATACTCTGCACCATCATCAGCCTTTTGAAACACAGCCTTGATATTACGCCACGGTCTTTTGGTAATTTTAATATAACTATAACCCTTGTCATCCTTTAAAAGAATGTTGTATTTTGGCATATTCTGCTTTATTAAGCTACACTCTAAAACAAGCGCTTCAAATTCACTGTCAGTAAGAATGTAGTCAAAATCCTGAACATTCTCAACCATCTTGCGAACTTTAGGAAGATGCTTTTCTTGCGAACCAAAATATTGCGTAACTCTGTTCTTCAAAGCCTTAGCTTTACCAATATAAATAATCTCCTTGTGAGAATCACGCATAATATATACACCAGGGTTAAGCGGAAGCTTATTCGCCTTGTCTTTTAACCTTTTTAATCTTTGGTCTTGCATTATTCTCACCTACTTTTATGTTTTATAATTGGTATTATACAATAAAGATAAGAAAAAATAAAGATGTAAAAATAAAACATATTGACTATATATCAATATTATGATAAAATTTTGATAAGAAATTCTAAAGGAGTGGTTTTATGGCATCAATTAGACCAAGTTCTGATTTACGAAACAAATACAATGAGATTTCTGATTTTTGCAACAAATTTAATGAACCTGTTTTCATTACAAAAAACGGAACAGGTGATTTAGTTGTACTCTCTAATGCTGAATATGAAAGACTTTGTGGTAAAGCGGAATTACACAAACTTTTAGATGAAGGCTTATATGCTGTCAAAAACAATGATAATCGTCCTATGGAAGATGTATTTTCGGATATAGAAAGGAAATTTAATTTTGACAACATATAAAATAGTAATTGAAAGAACTGCTGAAAATGACTTAAGTGATATACTTTCATATATCAGTAACACACTTCATGAACCTATAATAGCTAAAAAACTTTACAGTGAAATAAAAGAAAAATTTTTAAATCTTAAAAGTATGCCACATCGACACAAAATTGTAAACGAAGAACCTTACCGCTCTATAGGGGTGAGGATGTTATTAATTGAAAATTACATTGCTTTTTATGTTGTTGATGAAGAGCGTAAAACTGTACATATTTTCAGAATTCTTTATAATCGCAGAGATTGGCAGCAAATATTATAAATTATATGCAAGGAGATAATTATGGGAAAAGCATCAGTAAAGGAAAACAAAAACATTTATCAAATTACAAGAGAAAAATTAGGACTTAGTAGAGCTGCCGCAGTAAAGAGCATTCCTGGCAATCCAGAATTCCCTGGTATGGATGGAATTGCAGAATACCGGTTAGTAAAAATCGAAGATGGAACTGTTACGGTTCAACCCGCTGATGTAGTCGCTATGGCTAAAAGATACAATGAACCAGAACTTCGTAATTATTACTGTTGTCACGAATGTGAAATAGGTAAAATAGATGCTCCTGAAGTTATATACAAAGACAATGTGCACGAAATTCTTGTTAATATGGCAGTATCATTAAAAAATGTAAATCACAATAAAATCAGACTTATGGAAATACTGGAAGATGGTGAAGTATCTGCTGATGAAGCAGAAGATTTTGACAAGTTATATGAAGAACTTGAGCACATCTCTATGACAGTTGAAGCACTTCAATTATGGTGTGAAAAAATGAAATTACGTAACAACGGGAAATAAATAATGAATATCAAAAGCGTTTCGCATTTTGCGAAGCGCTTATTTTTTTGCTGAAATAGTGAAAATAACAATCTGTATTTTACCAACTTTATCATTTTTCTTTTTTTACTTATGTATTACGATATATACGAAGCAAATCAGTTAATTATTAAAAGGATGATTATTATGACTGTAAGACAAAGAATTTTAACACTCAAATTAAATGAAAAAATTAAAAATGACCCAGAATATGCTAATAAAATCGGTATTAAGAATACTACTGAAAAAGATACCATTAAAAAAAGCAATAAAAATAAAACTTACTAAAACAGTAAAAATAGAACCCATTATTTTACCGAACTTGTTATATAAAAAGTTTAGAAGAACATTTACAATGGAATCATAGCAATAGAACTTGCTAAAAAATATAAAAGGAGAATGTATTATGAACATTCAAGAAAGACAGAATCAAATTTATGAAAGTATTAACAGTTTCAAAAAGGATTTGTATCACAAAAATGAAATCCTTCCGGAATTACTTAATTATCAGCAAGAAGTTGTAAACTTTGCATTTGGCGATGATTTTGAAAACAGAACCGAGCTTCGCTTTTGGGATGCAATAAACCACTACAAAAACCTTAATACAGAACGTAACGAGATTGCAAATGATGAATTACAAAAATTTATTATCGACTGTAAGAAAGCAACCAACAAAATTAAAGCTGAGATTTCCGGCAATCATGGAGAAGAAATTGCATTAAGAAGTTTAGAAACCTTAAAAATCAAAAATGTTATTTCTAAAAATATCGAACTTCAAAACGATTATCTTCGAAGTGAAATTGATGCGGTAGTATTTACTAAAAAGGGAGCTTTTATTATTGAAGTGAAAAACACCAAGAAAAATATCTTTATAGATAAAAATGGATTATTTTTCAGAGTAACCGATGAACGACAACAATTTGATTCAAATATTGCCGAAAAAATGCAAACAAAAGAGGCATTATTAAGAACCGAACTCGATAAACTTGGTTACAGCGGACTTCAGATTTTTAAAATTGTTGTGTTTACTAATACAAAAGCAGAAATACAAAATAAATGCAAACAATTAAAAACCTGTTTTTCAAGTCAATTAGCTACAATTATTGAGAATTGGGATGCCCCTGTTTATCTTAGAACTAATGATTTATACACAATGTCCGAAGCTATCAACAGAATTTCTTCAAGTGCAACATTCCCAATGGAATTTGATACTGATGCAGCAAAGAAAAACTTTGCTTTACTCGTTGCAAAATTAGAACTTGCAGAATTACCACAAAAACAAACATGTATAAGTTGGATTAAAAACTTTGCATCTATTTTTAGCACAAAAAATCATAGATATGCCACCGCAACAACTGCCGCGGCTGTCGGAATTATAACAACATCTATTTGATTTACATATTTTGCTAAAGTAGTGAAATTACCGCCATTTAACTTGTTAACTTAATTATATATCTTTTGAAAAGAGTCGGTTACAATGTAACCATAGTAAGAAACAACTTACTAAAAAATATTTGATTAGGAGGACTGATTATGAGTTATTTAAATTTAGTAAAAGAAAACCAATCTTTAAGAAAGGAGAATGCAAGATTACGTAATTTATGTAATGAAAAAGATTCTTATTTTATGGAATTAATGTCTGATGCTTTGCGTCATGGTAGTAAATTAGCCGCCAAACATATGGCAGACAGGAAAAGTTATAAGAATGATAGGTATTAATTAGAAATCAGGAAGTTTTATTTATGTTTTTTAAAAAAGTGCTTATGAGGTAAGCGAAAAGGAATTTGAAGAATTAACTTTTGGTAGAAATGACACTGTTTGTTTATCATACGATGAACACACTGGGATTATCAATGAAGATGGATATGTTGATCTTGACAGGGAAGACGAAGATTTTATTGGTAGAGACTTTATAGACTCACTCATTGATAGCAGAAAATCGATAGCTTGGGGAAGAGATGAAGAAACCGATACCAACTATGAATCCACCCGTTGGAGTAGTAAAAATAATTAAAGGATGTGTTAATATGTCAACAAATTGGGAATATGCAATAGCATCTTCGGAGATTGCAGATTTAGGTGGACTCGAAGCATTTAAAAAAATTCACTTTAATAGAGGTGTTATAAGTTCAAGTAAAGTTTGGGCTCCTGCAACAATAGCTATAGGAATTGCTACAACACTAGTTACAACAGCATACCAAAAGCAAAAAGCAGCAAAAGAGCAAAAACAGTTATTAGAAGATAGGGCTCAAGAAATTGAAAAAGCTTTAAAGAATTATGCTAGGTTTAATGAACAAATGCAAATTGAGGAGGTGACAAATAATGAGTAAATTCAAAATTATTTTTGATGGTGAAGAGGAAGACGATATCTTTGATACCGAAGAAGCAGCAGAGGAATATGCATCATATCTTTGCTCTTGTTCAAGAGAAGGTGCTGAAATTTTTCACATGTCAAACCCTGGTGACTACGATTATGATGAAGATGATTTCGAAGACCCAGATTATGAAATTGTCGAAGTAGATGACTAACAAAAGTCTCTATAAAACACAATCAAAACAAACCGCCTTAGAACAAATAATTCGTTCAATTTGGATGTTGAAGGCATTTTCTTTAGCCCGACCGCGTACAAAGGTACGCCGAGTGGCTAAAAAAATGACTAAAAGCCTCGAAGTCATAAAACTTCGAGGCTTTGTTCAACGCCAAATTCAACAAATTATAATTATTCTTGGAAACCGCTATCTACTAATGCAGCAAGTGCAGTAACTGCTTGTTCTTCATCTACACCACCAGCGATGATGCGGATATCTGTACCACCCATAATGCCGAGAGAGAGCACACCAAGAAGACTCTTTGCATTTACTCTTCTTTCTTCTTTCTCAAGCCAAATTGATGATTTGAATTCATTTGCTTTTTGAATAAAAAATGTAGCTGGACGAGCGTGAAGACCTACTTGATTTTGAACTGTAACATCTTTAACAAACATACCAATTTACTCCTAAATTCTATTATTTTGTCATATTTACTATTTCGAATATTTGGTTGTACGCTTGAACTCGTCACACAACATTTTGTGGAAAAATTCAGGTACAGGGGAAAAATCGCTAAGTTTCCTTAACTGTGATTATTATATCACTAAATTGCCTAAAGTCAACGAATTTTCAAAAGTTCATAGGTAATGCTAAACTGTGCCATTTTTAAAGTTTTCCATTTGTGCAAGTTTACTACAATTTTCGAGTACTTCTATCAAACTTCACCAAGTTATTGAATAGGTATTCACCTAGTAAACCATTGTTTTCACACTATATATTATGCAGCAAAATGCCTACTTCATACTATGGTTTTCGCGAATTTTTGCTAAAACTTTTTTGTCATTTTTACTAAGCTCAGCTTTTTCTAAAAGCTCCGGTCTTCTTAAAAATGTTCTTAAGAGTGATTGCTCTCGTTTCCATTCTTCGATTTTGCCGTGATGGCCTGAATACAAAACCTCAGGCACTTCTCTTTCGTGCCACACAGCAGGCTTTGTATACTGTGGATGCTCTAAAAGAGATGAATAATGACTTTCACCAATAAAGCCTTGTTCATCAGCAAGTACACCAGGCAACATACGTGAAACAGCATCCGCTAAAATCATTGCTGGTAACTCGCCACCTGTTACAACGTAATCACCAATAGAAATTTCTTCATCAACAATCTCGTCAATTACCCTCTGGTCAACGCCCTCATATCTGCCGCAAAGAATTGCAATGTTGTGCATTTCTGACAATTCTTTCACTCTTTCCTGAGTGAGCGTTTTACCAACTGGTGACATATATATTAAGTGAGGTCTTTCTTTAGTTTCACTACAAACCTTTTCGAAGCAATCATAAATAGGCTGTGCCATCATAAGCATACCCTCTCCGCCACCATAAGGGGTATCATCAACCTGATTATGCTTATTCACTGCAAAGTCACGTATCTGATGAAAATTCATTTCTACTGCACCTTTTTTGCGTGCTCTGCCTATAATGCTTTCAATCATAACCGCTTCACACATTTCGGGGAAAAGAGTTAAAATATCAATCCTCATTAAAAAGCCCCCTTAAAGCGTTAATATATATTTTTTCATTTGCTACATCACATTTAACAATAACGTCTGGTATGGCAGGAATCAAAACTTCTTCCCCAGAAGTTGTTTTTACATACCACACATCGTTTGCACCAGTTTCGGCAACATCTGTTATTTCGCCGTAGCAAATTTCATTATTTTCGTTATCAATCACCTTGCAGCCCAAAAGCTCACTTATAAACCATTCACCATCCGGCAAATGAGCATCCTCTCTCTTTATAAAGAGAACTGTATTTTTTAGATTTTGTGCCATCTCTACAGTGTCAACACCTTCTAATTTAGCTATGGCAACATTTTTATGCGGACGGCAAGAAATAACCTTAAAACATTCTTTTCCGTTCGCATCTTTATATAAAGTCTTAAATTTTTTTACAAATTCAGGTCCATTACACCACGGATTAATTCTTACTTCACCACGAATACCGTGAGTAGAAACAATCTGACCTATTTCAAGATAATTTTTTATCATAATTTGCACCTATAAATTTGAACTTGAATTCTGGTTTAGATGCAGAAGTCATTTTCTTCACCCCGACAGCGTATATAGATACGCCGAGCGGGTGAAAAAATGACTAAAAAAGTCTGAAACTAAAAAGTTTCAGACTTTTTGGTCTGCGCTAAAACAGAGTTCAAGTTTAGTCGATGTCAACTTGTATTTTTTCATCCTTGCGAACAGCAGCAGCACGCATAACTGTACGAATAGCCTTTGCAATTCTGCCCTGTTTTCCTATAACACGGCCCATATCTTCAGCCGCTACGTGAAGATGATAAACAACGATGCCCTCTTCGTTGGGTTCGTCAACTGTGACCTCGACTGCGTCGGGAGTCTCTACAAGACCCTGTACGACTGTTACGAGCAAGTCTTTCATTGATATCACCTTTTAATTATTTAATGATGTCTTGTTTTTTGAGAAGTGCACGAACTGTATCAGTTGGTTGAGCACCGTTTTCAATCCATTTTGTAATTTTTTCTGCATCAAGCTTGATTTCTGCAGGCTCTGTAAGTGGGTTATAATAACCAACTTCTTCAATGAATCTACCGTCACGTGGGTAACGTGAATCTGCAACAACTACACGATAGAAAGGTGCTTTTTTTGCGCCCATACGGCGAAGACGAATTTTTACTGACATTTTAATTACCTCCGAATTAAAAATTATTAATTAATTATTATAAAGTAGCTTTCGCTCAATTATAAACCTTTTACATTGGGAAGTTAGGCATTCCTGGCATACCGCCCATACCTTGCATTCCGCCCATTCTTTGCATGCGCTTCATCATTTTTTTAGACCCTGCGCCATTAAGTTGTTTATAAACTTTTTGAATCTGACGATATTGATTAAGAAGACGATTGACATCTTCAACCTTTAAGCCACAACCAGCAGCAATTCTTCTTTTTCTTGATGGATTGATTATATCTGGATTCTCACGTTCTTTCATTGTCATTGAACGGATAATTGCCATTGTGTAATCAATTTGCTTATCATCAACATCAGTATCCTTAAGTTTTTTACCAACACCCGGAATCATTGAAAGAATTTCTTTCATTGGCCCCATTTTTTTCATATCTTCAAATTGCATAAGCATATCGTTTAAATCAAGTTTATTCTCACGCAATTTTTTCTCAAGCTGTTCTGCCTTCTTATCATTTAAAGTTTGTTCTGCCTTTTCAATGAGTGAAAGCATATCGCCCATACCTAAAATACGGCTTGCCATTCTTTCTGGATGGAAAACATCAAGGTCCTGAAGTTTTTCACCAACACCAACAAATTTAATTGGTTTACCAGTAACAGCTCTTGCTGAAAGAGCAGCACCGCCTCTTGTATCACCATCAAGCTTTGTTAAAACAAGACCATCTATTCCGAGTGCCTCATTAAATGAAGAAGCAACTGTAACAGCGTCTTGACCAAGCATTGAGTCGATAACAAGTAATATTTCATGTGGCTTAACAGCCGATTTTACATTTTTGAGTTCTTGCATAAGCTCTTCATCAATGTGAAGACGACCAGCAGTATCAAGGAAAACATAATCGTAGCCCTGGTCTTTTGCAAGCTTAATTGCTTCTGTTGCAATATTAACAGGATTTTCTGTACCCATTTCAAACACAGGAACACCAATCTGTTCACCAACAACCTGTAACTGCTTAATAGCCGCCGGACGATAAATATCACAAGCTACAAGCAAAGGTCTGTGACCTTGTTCTTTAAGCCTTAATGCA
Source organism: uncultured Clostridia bacterium (assembly GCA_937916395.1). Classification (GTDB taxonomy): domain Bacteria; phylum Bacillota; class Clostridia; order Oscillospirales; family Acutalibacteraceae; genus DTU089. The sequence goes on from CALFTN010000068.1 coordinate 70,314, forward strand.
ATTTTTGCACTGTGAGTTGTTTTACCAGAACCCTGTAAACCACACATCATAACAACCGTTGGTGGATGTGGTGCAGAAGCGATTCTTGACTGAGTACCACCCATAAGAGCAGTTAACTCTTCATTTACTATTTTAATAACCATCTGTGCTGGAGTAAGGCTTTCCATAACCTTTGCACCTATTGCACGTTCGGTAACAGTATTTGTAAAATCTTTTGCTACCTTGTAGTTTACGTCAGCTTCTAAAAGAGCAAGTCGAACTTCTCGCATCGCTTCACGAACGTCACTTTCAGTAAGACTACCCTTACTTTTTAACTTTTTAAATGCAGATTCTAATTTATCTGAAAGACCTTCAAAAGCCATCGAGTGCTCACTCCCTCGTAATTTAGATTAATAAAAACAAGATTTATTCAAAAGATGAAATAACAGATTTAATTCTTATAATTGCATCATTAATTTCTTTTGATAAAGTAGAATTCATATTATATTCATTAATAAGGTCTGCACATTGCTCAATAGCAAGCAAGCTATCTTTAGTGCGCTTTGCACGCTCTGCTACGCCTAATTTCTTTTCCATATCGAAAAGCTGAGTTTCAGCTCTTTTAATAGCATCACGAACACCTTGACGGGTAATCCCTTCGTTTTCAGCAATTTCTGAAAGTGAAAGGTCATCGTTATAGTAATAATCGATGAATTTTCTTTGATTTTCAGTTAACATTTCGCCGTAGTAGTCGGTAAGTAAAACTACATCAAGATTTTTAGCCACCAATTATCACACCCTTCAAGTAAAATTCATTGTAAAGCATTCTCGCTTTACAGACACGCATTATAGCAGAGCAAAGCATCGTTGTCAATAGTATTTATGAAAAATGTAAAAGTTTTTTACTTTACACCCATAATACCAAGCAAACGCTAGTTATTTTAATTCTTTGAACTCATTTACTAATGTGGAAGCTGTTCCTTTGCCAAATGAGAAAATTTCAAGGTAGTGATTACCAAAAATTTTCTGCATAAACTTATTTGAACCTAAGAACATCATTGAGAAATCGTTATCAGGAATTATATAACCACAGGCATCATTAGTAAGTCCAAAGACAGTTAAATCCTCGTAGCCTAAAGCATCTTTTAAAGTGCCAGACGCAAAATCCTCACCTGAAAAAGCAAATTTCTTTTTAAGAGTATCGCCACCACCAATAATATCCGGCTCGATTTCACCAGGGATAAAGGCAATTTTAAGATTGTTACCTAACTCTAAAACACCAATTTCTGTAATCGACTCATATTGTTTGTTATCAGATTTAGCTACTGTATAGTTACCAACTCTGGTCTTTGAAATAAGCTCAAATATAGGGTTACCTACCTTTAAAGCAACTTCTTTTGTTTTAAGACTTATTGAAGGTGCCAATTCAACTTCTTCAATTATTTCGTCACCTTTTGCTTCAACCCATTTTTTGTAATTGCTCTCTCGCTCCTTGAAAATAATAGACCCAGCCTCATAGCTTTCTGGGCTCAAAAGCTCGTCCTTATAAATCTCTTCATTTGATTTCGTCATAGCAAGAGTAATTCTGCCTAACTCGTTACCAACAGCTTTTGCCTGATTTTCAAATGTATAAACATCTGCATAAAGTCTTGTTGGATAAACTGCAGCAATAGCACCATTGAAGAATATAGCATTTTTACCTGCACGCTCTAAATATTCGCAAAGCGAATAAACGAAGTCACCTGAGATATTTTCTCCGGTACCCTTACCGGCCTCACTCATTGAGTTAATATATGGGTGTGCGCCAAAGTTCACGAGAACAGTTTCTTTTTCGTTTTTATCATCAGGAACAAAACGCAATCTTAAAAGCTGACATGAGCAATCGAAAGGCTCACGTCTATCCCACACATAGCCTTTAATTCCACGCTCTTTTAAAGAAGCCTCTTCACTTACTGATTTTTCTGAAGAATTACCCATATATGCTTTATAAAGCTTACCGGTAGTTTTATTCTGGACAGCTTCTTTTATAGCTTCAATAACTTTTCCGTAAAGGAACTCAAGATATTCTTCATCACAAGAATTCATAAGCTCGCCTTCACCTTTAATCAAAGCTTTGCGGTTATTCATAAACACTTCTATAATTCTTCCCCATATACCCATTGTATCTATTGAACTGTGTGTATGAGTAGAAGAAATATTAATTGAAGCAATATTGTTTTCGCTACAGAAACCAGAAAGTCGCTGACGGATAGTTCTTATGCATCTGTTAGAAAGACCAATACAGTCAACAGCCGCAAAAACAGTAAGCCCACCTTCTGTTGTGCCAAGACATATTACACGAACTCTTATATCATCAAGAACTCCTGTTGGAAATCTTGCAGGAAGACGTGTAACACCACCTATACAATACTCTTTTGTTAAAATATCATCCGGAAGAATACTTTTTTGCGCATAACCAAGAACCCATTTGGAGTTTTCGGTTGCTTCTGTAATTAAATCCCTCTGCTTCTGAGACAAACCATCATTAGAAAAACTATTCACCTCAGGTTCAGGAAGTCCGTTTGAAAATTTGCTTATTGCTTTAACAAAATTTCTTGAGAACATATCAGCACGTTCTTTGTTTGGCATTTTATAAAGCTTTACACCTGCACCAACAGCTGCAGCCCCTAATGCTATTTTTAAAAATTTACCCATAAATTAAACCTCTTCAGCTTTTTTTACAATATCATCGAAGCGTTTTGTTATTTCATCCGCTTGAGTACGGTCTTTGATAATAGTGTTTTCAAATAATTTTTCAGCTTCTTCTTTTGATTTCAATATACCATCTTTAATATCCTGTGGTAAATCCTTTTTTAATAACTCATCAACTTTTGGAAGAAGTCTGTATTTAATTCTGAAAATATCTCTTGACCCATTAAACTGTGGAAAACGTGGGTCTGAATAAACATCTTTAAATTTCTTATTTATAATAATTTCTTTGCAAAGGCTTAAAGCAACATCGTTATACGCGGTATCATCATGCACCTGATATTTAAAACAGAATGTAGAATCTGGGAAAATTGCAGTACCCAAATCAACTGTACCATCAGGCGAAATGTGGTTATGCTCTTTATTCTGACATCTGTCATAAACTGGTTTGTAATCATCTGGTAATTTAATGTCAGGTCCGACAGAATAACCACCTAAAGATGCTGATTTAAAATCAACTATCGTGTCCGAATTAAGATTTTTAGTTCCGGCAAATGGTAAAAGTGGCAAGCCGTAGCCACAGATTGAGAAAAACTCTGTTCCTTGCTTTTCTATTTTACAAAGCAACTCTCTTAAATTATTCTGTGCTTTAAAAAATCTGTCAGTTTTTTCTCTTAATACATTATATTCTTCACCAACAAGATACTTATCACGATATTCCTGATATTTTTCTCTAGGTATAACTGCCCACATACCAGGACAATTAATTAAAAATGTTTCTAAAAGTGCATCCACCAACGCACCAACTATGTTTTCTGCAGTATCTTTATGAAATCTTTTTAAAAGCTTTTCTAAGCTTTCAATAGTTTTTGAATCTAAAAACATACCAAGTAAAGAGGTTGGATTTGTTAAATCAAGATTTTTTGAAAATATATCTGCAATTAATGTTGAACCATTTGTTGCAGGAACAAAATAGCAAACACGATTAACATCGCCCTGTTCACCAAAAGCATCGAAATACGCAGTAGCAATTGAACCACCTAATGAAACCGGAATTAAATTAACCTTATCGTGACCTGTTTCTTTTTTTACATTCTGAATATAGTCATTAAGTCTTTTTGCTGTCTCATAAGGCTGACCGAATGAATTATAAGCAAAAAAGAAAAGATGGTCTTCACCTATTACTTCTGCTAATTCCTCCATCGGAACCATTTTATATATGTAACGCTTATCATCCGCCGAGCATTTTTTTAAAGAAGCTCCATCATAATCTACAATATGAAGATTTTCGGTAGAAACACCCTCTTTATTAACTCTTAATGGCGTAACAGCTTCTGAAACTGCTTTTTTTAAAGATTTACAAAAAGCCTTATCATTCTTTGTTACTAGGAGTAAAATCGCTGATGGCAATATTTTCTTAACTAATACTTTTGTATCAATATCCATCGGCCATGCAGATTTCATTCTTTCATTTTTCGAAGAATACAAATCGACCTTTGATTGACCAATACCAGGCACTATTATAGTTGGGCAATATTCACAAGCACATTTACTCATAAATTTTCAAAAACCTTTCAAAATTTTCGTACCTTTTATTTTAACACATTATTTCTTTTCAAGCAATAAGAAACAATTAGTTATAATTACCAAAATACGCGTTATAAGTTTGTAAAGTTTAAAATCACAATTTGATTGAAATAGATATTTAGTTAGTGTAAAATTATTTTAATTATATTTCTATACTATATATATAAAGGTTTTTTATGAGCGATTTTATTTACACATTCCAAAAAGGCTTTAATTACTCTCAGGATGGTCCAGGTAACAGACTCGTTTACCATTTATCTGGTTGCAATATGTTCTGCCCCTGGTGCTCAAACCCTGAAGGCTTAAAAAGAAAAAGTAACACACAACAATATACCATTGACGAAATTTTCAAAGAAATTATTTCTTGCAGAACAATGTTTTTTGAAAATGGTGGCGTTACCTTTACTGGTGGCGAGGTTTCTTTGCAGGCAAATGCAATACAAACACTTTGTCAAATGCTAAAAAAAGAAAATATTTCAACCTGCATTGAAACAAACGCCTCTTTAAATGATACAGAAAAATTAATTAATATCGTTGATTACATGATTGCAGATTTTAAATCTCCTAATAAAGAAATTTTAAAAGCTGTAACTGGTGCAGATATTGAAATAATTAAAGAAAACCTTTTAAAAAGGGCTCTTACGAAAAAGTATTTACTCATAAGAATCCCTCTCATTAACAACTTCAACACTGGCGAAGAAAATGCTAAGGCTTTTGCTGAATTTTTTAAAGAACTCACAGCCAAAAGCAACAACGATAATATGTTCATTGAAATTCTTACTTATCATGAATATGGTAAGGATAAATATAAAAATGAAAATTTAGAATACAACTTTTCTGATGGTTTTGTTACAAAAAGTCAGGTTGATATTTTAAAAACAGAATTAGAAAAAAACAATCTCAAAATAATTAAAACATAAGGTGATTTTATGTACGAATTTAATGCAACTAAATTAACTCAGATGGCAAACGATTTATTTAAAGAAGAACGAGAAATTAATAACCTTACTGGTTGGTTTATTATAAAAGAAACAGAAAGCAAATTTGAAGATGAATACAAAGCATTTTCTCCTATGAAAAAGGCTGCTTTAAAATTCAAAGAGGCTGTTAAGGTTTTACCACTTTCAATAAGCGACAATGCTATTTTCGTCGGTACTCAGCGTGATGCTTTTGCAAGGAGCTATGCACTGATTAACCCTACTTTTAAAGTAGAAACATTTGCTGGCTACTGCGACCCTACTGCGGTTTACGATGATATTACTCCAACAGAAGAATTTTCAAAGGAACGAATTGAAGCATTAAGAGAAATCGATAAAAATACGCCTTATGTTAAAGCACTCACAGAAGTTTATGCTTCTTGTGAAAATCTTACTGGTGAAGTTGCGTTTTTCATCGAACAGGTTACAGGTCACTTAATCCCTGATATGAGAGTCGCTTTAAAATATGGTGTAAAAAAGCTCATAGCAGATATTGATGGAAAATTGCTTTCTTGTGACGACGATAAAAGAGAAAATTACGAAGCAATGAAAATATCTTTAGAAGCGTTGCTTATACTTACAGAAAGATATAAAGAAATTGCAAAAGAAAAGTTAACAAAAGCTAATGGTGAACGCAAAGAGCAATTACAGCTTATGGTTGACACATTAGACAAAGTGCCATATGAGCCTGCAACAACGCTTTATGAAGCAATTCAAAGCTACATTCTTTTATGGCAGACAATGTGTTTAGAGCAGGCGCCAAACCCATTTGCATTCTCTGTTGGTAATGCTGACAGAATTTTTGAACCATACAGAAAATTGAGTGGACTCAATAGAGAAACAACCGCTGCACTTCTCAAGCATTTTCTTGTATTTTTCAATGTTGGTGACAGAAGCTGGGCAATTTCTCAAAACTTAATTGTAAGTGGCCGTGATAAAGCTGGTAACGATTTAACAAACGATACTACTTACGCACTTTTAGATGCTTATTACGATATGAATTTACCTCAGCCAATTCTCTCAGTTAAGTTACATAAAAATACACCAGATAAATTATATGAAGAATTGGGCAGATTTTTATTTACACCTGGTTGCCTTACACCATCACTCTTTAATGATGATTCTCTTTACGAGATTTTATCAAAAGCGGGTGTTGATATAGACGATATTGAAGATACTTCAATCGCTGGTTGTCAGGAACCACTTATTATGGGTAAAGACAATGCAAACACAACTAACAGCTGGTTTAACTTAGGCAAGATTTTAGAGCTTACATTAAATGATGGTTTTTCAACAGTAACAGGTAAAAAAATCTGTGACTTGCCATCTGGTAATACGGATGCTTTAACACTTTTAAAAACAGTTCGTGAAAGGTTTTATAAAAATGCAGAATTCTTCTGCAACGAAATGATAAAATCTGCAAATGGTGCATCAAGAGCAATCTCTCATTTACCAGTTTCCTTCTTAAGCACTGTAATGGGTGGTATTGAAACCGGCTACGATGTAAGAGATATTAATAACCAAGGCACAAAATATAATGGCAGTGGCTGTCTTATTCACGGCACAAGTGTTGTAGCAGATTCTTTCGTTGCCATAGATAAGCTATTAAACGAACGTCCACAGGATGCAGAACGTCTTTTAGTTGCTCTTAAAAACAATTTCGAGGGCGATGAAGAGTTAAGAGAATTTTTACTCTCTGCACCAAAGTTTGGCAACAATAATGAAATTGCTGATAATGAAGCTGTTGAAATAACAAATAAAATTGCCGATATGGTAAGAAGCAAAAAGAACTATCTTGGCAATAATTTCAGACCTGACTTTTCTACACCATCGACACACTTGCTTTATGGTTATTGGGTTGGTGCTTTGCCTTGTGGTAGAAAATCAAGAGATATGTTGAACTATGGTGTAGACCCACTTTACGGCGAAGCACAGAATGGTTTAGGCTTCAGAACTCTTTCTTTAATGAAATTGCCTTTTGAAAAAATGTGTGGAGGCTACGCTTCTCACTTTGGTATAGACCCAAAATATTTTTCAAGTGATTCTTACGAAAGCAAGGGTATCGAATTCAAAAACAAGGTTATGAAGCCACTCTTCTTTAATGAATTAAATAAAAATGTTTCACCATTCTATTTATATGTAAATGTTACAACAGCAGAGATTTTAAGAAAAGTTTTAGCAGAGCCTGAAAAGTATGCACCTTCAGGTGTTTACATTATGAGAATTCACGGCACATTTGTTAACTTCCTTGATTTATCCCCTGCTATTCAGCAAGATATTATTACAAGACTTGACCCACAATCAACAACAATTTGTTAGGATGATATTATTTTATGAATATTTTAGGTATTGATATAGGAACCACTACAATTACAGCTCTGCTTCTAAATGAAGACAATGGCAGACTTGTCGATAAGGTTACATTAAAAAACGATTCTTTTATAAGTAACGAATTTCACTTTGCAAGATTACAGGACCCTGAGGTTATTCTGGATATTGTTATAGAAGCAGTAACCAAGATAACTGATGGTAGCGATATTTCTGCAATAGGTGTTACAGGTCAGATGCATGGTATTCTTTATCTCGATGAAAACAATGCACCTGCTTCGTCACTTTTCACCTGGCAGGATTTACGTGGTAACGAAAAATTTGAAAATGGTATGACCTATGCCGAATATCTCACAGAATCCACGGGCTACAAAGCTGCTACTGGATTTGGTCTTACTACTCATTTTTACAATTTAAAAAACAGACTTATTCCAAAAAGAGCAAAAAGAATTTCTACAATTCACGATTATGTTGTATCACATTTAATCAATGGAATTCCCGTTACTCATTCAAGCGATGCTGCAAGTCTTGGTTTTTACGACTTAAGACATCATCAATTCGATAATGTTGCTCTTTTAGAAGCAGGTATCGACCCAGAAATTTTACCAAAAGTAATAAAAAACACACGAATTGCTGGTACTACAAGCTGTGAATTCTTACCAGATGGAATCCCTGTAGCTGTTGCTATTGGTGATAATCAAGCAAGCTTTATTGGTTCTATGATTAATCCTGACAAATCAATCTTAGTAAATGTCGGCACAGGTAGTCAGATTTCATTTATAACAACCTCATTAAAATCAACTGATTCTGGCGAAGCAAGACCTTTAACCGACGATGAATATATTTTCGTGTGTTCTTCGCTTTGTGGTGGCAGGTCTTACCAGATTCTAAAAAACTTCTTTGTTTCCTGTATGGACTTTTTAGGTGGTACAGAAGACGATATTTACAAAAAGATGGATGAACTTTCAGAAGATATTTATAATTTAAAAGACCCTCTTAAAATAAACTGTGAATTCGCAGGAACAAGAGCACACCCAGAAAAGCGTGGCTCAATAAAAAATATTTCAACCGAAAACTTTACGCCAACACATTTAATTTGTGGCTTCCTTTCTGGAGTTGCAGATGAGCTTAAAATGTTATTTGAAGAATCAAGGTCTCATATCGCATTTAACCCAAGAGTACTTATAGGCTCTGGTAATGGTTTAAGAAAGAGTGAGGTTTGGAGAAATATTTTCGCTAACGAATTTGATTTGGATTTAGTATTACCAAAACATTCAGAAGAAGCTGCAGTTGGCGCATGTATATTTGCCACTACTGCAAATGGTAAATACAGAAATATAAGAGAAGCACAAAAAATTCTTTTAGGAGGACACAATGAATTATAAAGATTATGCTAAAAAACCGATATTTTTCGAAAAAAACCGAGTTTTCAGAGTTTATTTAGGTGGTAAGCTCTTCTCCGATTTTTTTGGTGATGATAGTGAAGATTCTTTTTATCCTGAAGAATGGATTTGTTCTTCTACAAAAGCATTGAATGATGGTAGCACAGATGAGTTTGAAGGTGTTTCTAAAATAAGAGGAACTGAAATTTATTTTAATCAGCTCATCGAAACTGAAAAAGAATTGATGTTAGGTGACAGAAACGGTCTTGACGTTCTTGTAAAAGCACTTGACTCTGCAATACGCTTACCTGTTCAGGCTCATCCAGACAAGGAATTTTCAAGAAAACATTTCAATTCAGAATTTGGTAAAGCAGAAGCTTGGCTCGTTTTAGCTACAAGACCAGATGCACACATATTCTTTGGGTTTAAAGACAATATTACTAAAGAAGATTTAGAAAAAGCTGTAGAAGATAGTGAACACGATAAGGATGCCATGGAAAGACTCGTAAATAAATTCCCTGTAAAACCTGGTGATGTTTACTTTATTCCTGCAAAAGCTATTCACGCTATCGGTAAAGGATGTCTTATTTTAGAAATTCAGGAACCCACCGATTTTACAATTCAACCTGAAAGGCTTTGTGGAGACTACAGATTATCCGACAAGCAAATGTATCTCGATTTAGACAAAGAAACTGCACTTACTGTTTTTGATTATTCATATAACAAAGAACGTGTATTAAAGGAATGTCGAAAAACACCGACAGTTATTTCAAATGAAAATAACTGCATTAAATCGTCTGTTATAAGCAAAAAAGATACACCTTGTTTTTCACTTGAGCGTTATGAAATTAATAACGGCAAAACAGAAAAGCTTGCTGCTCCTGTTATTTATGTTGTTACTGATGGAAAAGGTGTTCTCACCAATGGTTCTCTTCAAACAGAAATTAAAAAAGGTGATTATTTCTTTATGCCATATTCATGTAACAAAGAATATTTTGTTGAATCAAGTGGCACACTGACCCTCGCTGCTTGTATTCCTCCTGAAAGGTCTTAATTATGTCAAAAGAAAATTTGAATTTAAATTTAATTGACCAGAATGATTTTTATTCTCTCGCAAAATATTTTGAAGTGAATAAAGATTATAATAAAAGTCTCGAATATTACAAAAAATATTTTCTCAATAATCCGTCAATAGAAGGAGAAAATAAAATTCTTTTAAAAATATTTTTATTAAGATATAATTTCACATATTCAGACGAAATTAAAAATCTTCTTTTTAATAGTTACGGAGAATATGACCTCGGTTTACGCAACGATAGAATTTATGAAAATATTGCTGAATATTTAATTTTTATAAATGATAATAATACAGAAAAAGCGGACGAAAAAAAGAAAGAATTAAAAGCATTATTAAAATACGGGCAATTACCACTGTTAGATGTAATCATTAGAAAAGATAGTGTTTTCAACGCTTTAAGCGTTCCCGAAGAAGTTATTAACTTTATAGAAAAATTATAAAAAATAAAAAACGCGATTAAATTTAATAAAATTAATCGCGTTTTTTATTTTGCTTAAATTCCATTTTTACAGAATATTGTTTTTCAGCAAATCATTTTTGTGTTACATTTTTTTGCATCCATTTTTGTAATTTATTTTCTGTTGTTATTTTAAAAACATGTATTTATTTTTTAAATTTTTTATTTCGTTTTTATTTTTAATTGTTTCGTTTTTCTTTTTTATTCTCTTGTTTCATTTTTTTATTTTTTGAATTTTAATTTTAAAAATGTCATATTTTATTTTTCAAAATTTTCCGATTGTTTTTGTAAAATATTTTATAAACATTTTTTTGAAAACCAAAAATTCAATCAAAAAATTAAACGAATAAAAAAATAAAATAAACAACAAAACCAAAAACAAATTCCAGAATTAAAACAAATTTCTAACTTGGTTACGAAACCAAAATCAATCAACTAAAAAATCAATTATTAATACAATGACAAAAAATAAAACTCCGAACATTTTAATTTATTCGGAATTTTATTTTATTTTATTTTTTTAAATTTAATTTATTTTAAATTTTTAAGTCTTTCTGTCGCTTGCTTATAGCCCTGACGTTGCGACAACTGGTAGTATTCCTTGGCTTTTGCAGTGTTTCCAGTAACTTCATAAAATACACCTAAATTATACGATGCTTTAAAACTACCGCAACCAACGACGCCAAAATTATTTTTATTTTCACCAATTTCTAAACATTTTAAATATGATTTTTCTATTTCTGTAAATAAATTAATATATTTATTTACATCAGAAAGAACTGCTTTCATATAAAACATTCCACAAGCAAAATAAAAATCTGGTGAATTTTTTAAATTATTTTTTTCTGTATTAATTAATTTTATTCCTTCATCAAATTTTCCTAATTCTAATAAATTATATATATATGAAACAATTCCTGTATTACGATAATCAGCTACAATATTTTTTGAATTTTCATAAAATTTGTTAAAATATTCATCTGCCGCTTCATAATTTTTTAATAACCATTCAGTTTTTGCAACTTGATAAAGTAAATATGGGTTACTGGGCTGTTCTTTTAATTGTTGTAATAATATATTTAAATTTCTTTCACCCTTACCATCTTGCAAATAGCCGTCATGCTCAAATACCAGTGGAAGAATAACCCCCTTCAAATCCGAATCAACCTGTTCATGAATCGCACCACAATACTTAACACCCTTGGGCATAACTCGAGGAATACATATTTTGCTTTTACTCAGCTCTCCATCGCTTTCTTTGTAAGCGTTCAACAATTGAATGTACCCAATGGCATTGTTATCGCAAATAAATTTGTCAATATCTTTCCTTTTACCCTCTATTAAATATTCATCAGCATCAAGAACTAAATTCCAATCGCAATCTGACTGTTCTAACGAGAAATTACGTGCTGCGGCAAAATCATCAATCCAATCAAAATGCGATATGTGGGCCTTGTATTTTTTTGCAATCTCCACTGTTTTATCCACAGAACCTGTATCAGTTATATAAATTTCATCGACAAGGTTTCTGACTGCCTTTAAGCATTTATCTAAACAACGTTCTTCATTTTTTACAATCATAACCAAGCCTAATGTCTTTTTATCTGCCATAAAAACCTCCTTGTCGCTTATTTCCGACTATTTAAGTACCTAGAAGCCTTTAAAATCAACGTTTGTGTTTTTGAGTCCTTTATGAGACCATTCATCACCATTTCTTCTGCTTCATTTAGTGGAATTTCAATCACATTAATAAATTCATCTGCATCTAAATCCTGCTCACCAGAAACTAAATCAGTTGCAAGATACAAGTGTATAATTTCATCTATCAAAGCTGGTGTTGTGTACATTTCCCCTAAATAAACTATATTATTAGCACTAAGACCAGTTTCCTCACGTAATTCGCGCTTTGCAGCATCCAAAGGCAACTCGCCCTTATCTAATTTGCCAGCAGGAGCTTCTAAAGTAACTTTATTAAAAGCATACCTGAACTGATTAACAAATACAACATTGCCATCCTCTTTGATTGGCAATACACAAACTGCACCAGGGTGTCTTATTACTTCTCTTACGCCTGTTTTTCCATTAGGTAATAATATTTCATCACGATATAAATGAATTGCAACGCCATTAAATATTTCTTGCGATGAAAGTTTTTTCTCAGTTAATTCCATTTAAGCACGCCCTTATTAATTATTGAAATAATTGTACCACAATATAATTTTTCTTGCAACAATTATAAATACATTATATAATAGTATTTGAAACGGGGTGTAAATAATGTATTTATATATTATAAGACATGGCGAAACTTACGGCAATTTAAATGGTGATGGCTTTACTGAAACTGATTTGACCGATAATGGCTTAAAACAAGCCTTTCTTTTAGGTGAACGCTTTAAAGATGACAGAATTGACGCGATTTATACAAGCACTTTAATAAGAGCTGTGAGAACTGGTAGTGAAATCTATAAATATCATAAAAACGCTAATTTTAATATTTTTACGACACTAATGGAAAAGGGTACCGACAAAGATTACACAGGTCTTCCAGATGATGTTTTACAAAACATTGTGCCAGATGCAGTTATAAGAGAAAGGAAAGCATTAGGAGAAGAAGACCAACAAAAAGCGCTTAACAGAGCTCAAGAAGTGATAAATACAATCATTTCTGAAAATGATGATAACAGTAATGTTATTATTGTTGCTCATGGCATGTTTAATACATATTTAATCTTAGCTGCTACTGGGTTAGGGTTAATTCCTGACTTCAACTTTTCACAGAATAACACTGGTGTTACACTCATACGTTATTTATATGAAGATGGAATCAAGAAAACGAAATTAACATACACAAATGATTGTTCTCATTTAATTCAGAACTCAGGAAATATATTTTGAAGCCTTTTTTCAAACTCATAAAAAAGCACTCCGCTATTGCGGAGTGCTTTTATTATAAGTCGGTAAAACTGTAAGCCGGGTTTTGTCGTTTAAGGCAATCATCTATCTAGACCTTGCGTTGCCACAAGGTTCAAGCCACCCTTCGGGGTTGCGAAAAAATCGCTGTCCGGCAAACTCCCCATTCGGTGTTGCATCGAGTAGGGTTTACATGGCAGTATTGTCTCCAATACCCCGGTGAGCTCTTACCTCGCCTTTCCACCCTTACCGTAAAAACGGCGGTATATCTCTGTTGCACTTTCCCTAAGGTTACCCTCGGCGGCCGTTAGCCGTTACTCTGCCGTGTGATGCCCGGACTTTCCTCGTCTGTGTTGCCACATCCGCGACTGCCCATTTTACCGATAACTTATTTTATTATATTTGCAAGAATTCGTCAAGGTCGATTTTTTCAGACCATATA
>CALFTN010000069.1 GCA_937916395.1 uncultured Clostridia bacterium
TAGCACCCTGTGAAAGAGCCTGAGCACCACTTGCAACCTGGTCTGCGCCATTTGCAACCTGTTCTGAACCCTGGTGAATCTGATACATTGTATCTGTTAAGTCATTAACAATTTTATCAAGTGAATCAAGAAGTGGTTTAAAGTCTCCACCATAAGCCTCAGGATGTTCTGAACCAACGTTAAGGTTACCATTTGCAATTTCACCCAAAAGAGCCCCTTGGTCTTTAACTATGTATTCAAGTCTCCATTTAATGTTTCCTGTAGCATCTATTAACTCACCAACCTCATCTTTAAGGTTAGTTGTTGGAACATCTGATGATAAATCACCATCTGCCAATGCCTTAAGACGCTCTGAACATTCTTTTACAGGCTTTGCAATTTTACCAGAAATCACAGCACCCATAATAATACCAATTACAGCAATAACACCAATTAAAGCAGCAAGTGCAACGCCTGTTGTTGTTGCATTTTTAAGCATTACTTCAGCTTTAGCATCACCAGTAGTTTGTTTCAATTCAACAAACTCTTCCATATCAGCATAAACCTTTTCATAAACAGGTGATGCTTCATTATTGAAACGAGCTTCTGCTTTTGCAGCAGCTTCAGGTGTACCACCACCCTGATGTAAACCTGTTAAAATATCTGTTAACAAATTCCTGTATATGTCGTGCTGAGCAATAACATCTTCATACAATGCTCTTTCTTCTTCTGTAACCACATAAGGCTCAAGCTCTGCCATGTGCTCTTTATAAAGATTCATATGTGCCTGCATCTGTTCGCCGGCAGCTTGTTTTTGTTGTGGGTCAGTTGAAGTAATAGAAATTCTTGCAAATTCCTCAACGCGAGTAAGCTCTGTAAGAGCCTGACCACCATAACCTTGTGAAAAACCATACTCGTGAACAAGTGCGTTCCAGTTGTTTGTGATTGTTGTAAGACCAACTGCTGTAACTGCGCTACAAAGGAAAGTCAACACACCAACAAGAATGAACACAGTAAGTAGTTTTTTCCTGATGCTTAATTTTGCGTAGAAGTTTTTCATAAAATTTCGCCTTCTTTTGATTTTTTTACCTTTTGAGTTTACGCATTACTCAAAAAGCACTAATATGCCACAATGTGCATTATAGATAAATTTATTATAACAACTCTTTTTAAATTAGTCAACATTTATAATGAAATTTGTTTAAAAAAAGACAAAAAATATTGACAAGTATTAAAACTTGTCAATATTTTATCACTCATGATAACTTTCTTCGCCTATTCGTCTTATTATTACATCTACATCAACAATTAAATTGCTGTTTTCTAAATTATTCTGCCAGTTATTTTTTAATAGCTTATACGACTCTTTATCGCTTTGTAGTAAACGCCTGCCAAAACGAAGGATGTCAAAAGCTCCATTTTCTTGTATTGATTTATAGGTATCATAAATTTTTCTTTCGGTATCCATTTCAATATTTCTTTTAAACACTCCAACCGTTTCGTTTTTTATCGGTTTAAATTCATCCCCTTCGTATGCATTCAAATCACAATACATTTTTATATTCACATTGTAATTAACAACTCCGTTTATTACCTCTGCCTCATATTTGGTTTTGCCATCAACAATAATAAACGTTGCTTTCTTACCTTTTTCATCCTCTGTAACAAGTGTTCCGTTTTTCAATTCGCCAAGTAATTTCACAAAACTCTCAGCACTTTCTCTGCCCAAATAATATGAAATCTCATTGTTATAATTAAAAACCGCCACATGCTCGACAAAGAATGTTTGGGTTTCACCATTTTTTTCAAGCGTTACCGCAGGTAACGTAATACATGCAGTTTCATCAAGCACTGTATTAATAACATCTATCAACCTTGTTTCTGGTGTAATTGAGCTTATAGCACTCTGATTTAATATTTTCTCAAGCACTTCACTTTTCGAAATATCTTTACCTATATTAGCCTTTAACACTTCACCTGCTTTGATTTGCTTAGCAACACAAACAAGGGTTATTGGCTGAGTTGTGTAATCTCTTTCAAAAAAATCAAGAATTTTAGTAATATCTGTTCTTGCAACATCTTCACTTAAAATTATTACTTTGTTGTGTGTGTATGTCGGCACGTTGCCTGTTTTATTTATAATAAGTCTTAAAGCTTCTGCTACCGTTTCGCCTTTAGCTGAATAAACAAGTGTCATTTCATCTCCAACATTACTTGAATCAGCAGATGCACTTTGCTTATTGTTAAGCATCTCAACAGTTACTTCGTAAGCATCTTTTTCTTTATCGACAGCAATCCCCTGAATTATCATCATATCTTCAATTTCTGTTCCATAACGCTCACAGGAGCTAAAGAGAAAAAACATTAATAATACCAAAAGGAGAAGTGATATTTTTTTAGGCAAGATTTTCTCCCCTTTTCTTTTTCAACATTGAAACAAAAGCTATAGATGGTAAAACAACTACCAATAAAATATAAGAAACTGTCACCCAGAGTTGTGAAGACATAAATGAAAATCTAGTAACACCATTTGATATATAAATTATAAATGCAGTTGCAACTATTCCGGTTAAAGCATTAGGAGTCCACCATTTAATTTTAGGAAACAAGTGTCGGATACAATTTGAGATTATCATAATCTGTAAAGTTGTTTTTGCTATTATACAAACAGTCCAGACAGAGCTCTGAATTGACTCAAAGCGCTCTAACACACGGAATTCTCCTACTGATGAAATTGCAAATGCTGGAAAAAGTTGAGTATTTGAAAATTCCCCTAACGCCCCTACAACTGTAAATGAAACAATTGTAAGCGAAAAAACCAAAAAGAGAATATATAATAAATAACCTTTTTTTATATCACCTTTTATATTCGAAAGGAACAAAATAAGACAAGCTGATTCTGGGAAAAATACTGAATAAGCCAAAGCCTGTTTAAAAAACTCTGTTTCACCATTCATAAAAAAAGGAACAATATTTACCATTTCAATATTGCTAAATGCAGATGTTACAACAATTGATACAGAAATCGTAACCATAATTAAGAATATCGTAGATGCCCTTGATAATGCACCAATATCAAGCAAAGAAAGGAACACAGAAACTATTACTATTGAAACAATTAAAAATGTCATTGTATTTTCTGGAAAAACTTCTGAGCTTACAAACAAATCAAGTCTCGCTAAGGTTCTCAGCAACAAAACAAAAACAAGAACAATATATGAAAAAGCAATCAAATCTGAAAAAAGCCTATTTCTTTTTCTTATTGCTGTTAAAACACTTTCGCCTTTTGACTTTTTATTAAAAGCAAATGTCGGAATAATTGTTAAAAGGCTTAAAATACCAAAAACAGTCGGAAAAAGTATTGCATCGGTTGAGCCCAAATCAATTACTGTTGTTGAAACAAACATAAATGCTGCTACAACGGAACAGATATATAAAAGAGAATAAAATTGAAATGTTGTTACTTTGTTTTTAGTCATTTATTCACCCACCTTATTTATATCAAATATATTTTTGCCCAATTTCTCCATACTTAAACGTGTTATAGTGTCTCTGAACAGAGATTTATTATATGGTGCTAATGGCGACAATAAATATACACCAAAGTTTTCGACTGACGAAAGATTAACTATTAAAATTGCAACACCAACCATAATGCCAAAAAAGCCACTCGTTCCACCAATAATTATAAACGCAATTCTTAAAACTGCTATAGCGTGATAAAGGTCAGTTTCAACAAGTGATGTAATTGCCGTCATTGCAACAACTATAAGCATTGGGGCATCTATGAGCCCTGCAGTAACAGCAGCATCACCAATTACAAGAGCACCAACTATGCTGACAGCGTGACCAATTGATTTTGGTACACGAAGACCTGCTTCACGCACGATTTCATAAATAAAATGGATTATAAGTGCTTCTATTGTGAGTGTAAAAAGCGTATTACTTTCCATAACTACTACATTGTAAAGCATTTTTTCCGGAAGCAATTCCTGATGAAATAAACCTACTGCAACAAACACACCAGGCAGAAAAATACTTATTAAAAAGGAAATCAGTCTTATAGAACGCATAAAGGTTGCATAATATGGTCTGTTAAGATAATCGTCAAAGGTTTGAAAATTCTCTATAAAAAGTCTTGGAACAATTAACGCATAAGGTGTGCCATCGATTAAAACTGCAATTTTCCCTTCATTGATTTTTGCACATAAAGTGTCTGGTCTTTCAGTTTTACCTACCATTGTGAACATAGTTTTACGTTTTGTATCCAGCGCTTTTCTTAGATAGCTTTCGCCTAAAATCGTATCCATTTTCACTGAATTCAGGCGTTCTTTTACCTCTTCAAGAACCGTCTTATCTACCTTACCATTCATATAACAAACAGCGATTTTTGTTTTTGTAGAAACACCAACCTCTAACACTTCAATTTTAAAATTAGGGTTTACCATACGCTTTCTTACAAGTGTCATGTTGGTTTTAAGTATTTCTACAAAACCCTCTCGTGAGCCGTTTTCTTGTACTTCGTAGTTTGGTTCATCTATAGAACGACCTGGGATATTCTGCATTCCTACAACAATACATTCTTCTACACCATCCACAAAAACAAGAACGCATCCACGCAATAGATTTTCTATTGCTAAATCGAGATTTGTTTCGGTTTTTACCTCTGTTCCACAGATTATTTCTGTTGCAATAAACTGTAAAACATCTTTTTTGGGTAATTCACCTTTAAAATGCAACATCGGTTTTGTAATGCCCTCTATTATCTTTTCTGAAGATGTAAGCCCATCACATTTTGCAAAAACCACTTTTCTGTCACCACAGACACCTTTTTTTACAACAATATCAAAACAATTCAAAAATACATCTTTTATAATTTCGCCATTATCATTTGCATAAAAACGAACATTGCCCAAGTTTACTTGTGGCAAATCGTCTATGTTAATATATGGACTTTTGTTTTCTTTCATAAAATCACCAAATATAGTATAACCTGAAAATTTCAGGTGATTATAAAAATGGTGATTTTATGTTAACAACGATTATAAGAGTTGCTATTCTTTATTTATTTGTGACTATCGCAATAAGAATAATGGGCAAAAGAAATATTGGTGAATTGCAACCAACAGAATTAGTTATTACACTTCTTCTTTCTGAATTTGCATCAATACCAATTGAAGATAACTCTGTACCACTTATTAACAGTTTAATTCCTGTTATGCTATTAATCAGCTTTGAAATCATTAATTCGGTTATATCAATGAAAAGCTTAAAATTCAGGAGCCTTAGTGACGGAAACCCTATCGTAATTATAAAAAATGGTAAATTAGACCAAAAGCAACTAAAAAAGCTGAGATTTACTGTTGATGACGTACTTTCTGGTTTGAGACAAAAGGATATTTTTGATATCAATGAAGTTGCATACGCCATAATTGAAACAAATGGCACATTATCTGTTCTACTGAAAACTGCAAATCAGAATTCAACAAAAAAAGATGTAAAAGCATCACTAAAAAATGATGGCTTCACCTGCCCTGTTATAATTGATGGAGCTATAATAAAACAAAACCTGAGCTCCTGTGGTTTAACCAAAAGTGATATTATGAAAATCTTAGAAAACAAAAATGTAGCAAAAAAAGATGTGTTTCTTATGAATATTGATAATGATAAGAATACAGAAATTATTTTAAAAGAGTGAGAATATGAAAAGAATTTTTATTGCAATATTTTTTATAGCTTTATCTGTGTTAATAGGAATTTTTGGCTTGTTTGAAACTGAGCGAATTTGTAACAAAATGATTATAGAAATAGAACAGGCAACAGAAGAAAACAAGAAGGTTACAGAAGACAATAGTCACCAAGGCCGTTTAAATTTTTATGATACTGCAAACGAATTAAACGCCAGATGGGAAGAAAACTCTGACTTTTTTTACTTTTTCTTTAATAATGATGATATTAAAAATATAGAAACTAACATTGAAAAATTACCAACTCATGCAAAAAATGGTGATTTTGAATCTGCTTACTTGTGTCTTGTTGAGTGCCTTGAAGATTTAGAATATGTGAAAAACAGTGTTTCTCCTAGTTTTAATAATATTTTTTAATTCAAAATTTAATATTGAAATAATTTGAAAAAGGTGTATAATTATAGTTGATGAAATAAATTGGGAATTATAATCTATTTATAAAGGAGTGATTTTATGATGGTTTGGGTATGGCTAGGACTTTTAGCATTCTTTGTTATTGTTGAAGCTGCTACCGCAAATCTCCTTACAATCTGGTTTGCAGCAGGCTCGCTTGTTGCATTTATTTCGAGTTTCTTCATTGAAAATCCGATTATTCAGATTGTAATTTTCGTTGTTGTTTCTTTAATTGTTCTTGTTGCTTTAAGACCAATTGCAAAAAAATACACAAGAACAAGAAAACAGCCAACAAATGCAGATATGTACATAAATGCAGAAGGTGTTGTTACAGAAGCAATATCCAACCTTAACGCAAAAGGCACTGTTAAGGTTCGTGGTTCTATTTGGACCGCAAGGTCAATCAGCGATGAAGTCGAAATTCCTGAAAATGCAGTTGTTATTGTAGAACGCATTGAAGGCGTTAAGCTCATTGTTAGACCAAAGAATTAAATTTAAAACATTTAAAGGAGAAATTTACTATGCCAGAAGCTATTATTGCTGTACTTGTACTTTTAGTACTCGCTATTTTACTCATTGTTGCGAATATCAAAATTGTTCCACAATCTAAAGCTTATGTTGTTGAACGTCTTGGTACTTTCCACTCTACTTGGGAGACTGGTTTACACATCAAAATTCCTTTCATTGAAAAGGTAGCAAAAATCGTTTCTTTAAAAGAACAGGTTGTTGACTTCCCGCCTCAGCCTGTTATTACAAAAGATAACGTTACAATGCAAATAGACACTGTTGTGTTCTTCCAGATTACAGACCCTAAACTCTTCACTTATGGTGTTGAATACCCTATTGCTGCTATTGAAAACTTGACAGCTACTACTCTTCGTAACATCATTGGTGAACTTGAACTCGACCACACTCTTACTTCTCGTGATACTATTAACACAAAAATCCGTGCAATTCTCGACGAAGCAACTGACCCTTGGGGTATTAAGGTAAACAGAGTTGAGCTTAAAAACATTCTTCCACCAAAAGAAATTCAGGAAGCAATGGAAAAACAAATGAAGGCTGAACGTGAACGTCGTGAAGCTGTAAGAAGAGCTGAAGGTGAAAAAGAAAGCCAGATTCTCGTTGCAGAAGGTCAGAAAAAAGCTCAGATTCTTGCTGCTGAAGCTGACAAGGAAGCAAAAATCCTTGCTGCTGAAGCTGTTAAAGAATCTAAGATTCGTGAAGCAGAAGGTGAAGCAAGTGCAATTATTGCTGTTCAGACTGCTCAGGCTGAAGGTATCAGACTTATTAACGAAGCTGACCCATCAAAAGCATATCTCTCACTTAAAGGTATGGAAGCATTTGAAAAAGCAGCTGATGGTAAAGCTACAAAAATTATTGTTCCATCAGATTTACAAAGCCTTGCTGGTGTAACCGGAAGCGTTAAAGAATTTTTTAAAGATTAATTACTAAATAAAAAAATACACTCCGTTACGGAGTGTATTTTTTTATTTTGCTTCATTCATTTTACGATTTCTCTCTTCACAAACCTGTGCCCATGTTGGCATTGATTTCAATATAGCTGAAAGATTATTAAGTTCTGCTGGAACATTTATTTTTTGTGGGCAATTCTGTGCACACAAGCCACAACCGATACATGCAGTTGATTGTTTATCCTCAGGAAGGGCATCAATACGAATTCTTGTTGCCACTGCCTTCTGGATTTTCAAATCGTTATAAATAGAGAGCATAAAAGGAATGTTAAGCCCTTGTGGGCAATCTTTAAGGCAATAACCGCAGCCTGTGCATGGGACAGAATCCTTTAATTTCTCTGCAACGTCAAAAAGTGTTTTTACCTCTGCTTCATTTAAAGGTTGATATTTTTGGAAAATCTCAATATTTTCTTTAACCTGTGAAAAAGCTGACATACCACTTAAAATCATCTTTACATTTGGTAAATTAAGTAGAAAACTGAAAGCCCATTCAACAGGTGTGACGCCATTTCTTAAAGCGTTCAGCTTTTTAGTTTCACTTTCTGGCAATGTTGCTAATTTACCTCCACGCAATGGCTCCATTATATAAATCGGTATTTTTCTTTCAGTTAACAAATCATATTTTGCTTTACCATCTTGTAAAGTCCAGTCTAAATAGTTTAACTGAATCTGACAAAATTCCATACTGTCGCCACAGTAATCTAAAAACTCTTTCAAAAGTTCAACGCTACAATGACACGAAAAACCTAAATGCTTAATTTTACCGAGTTCCTTTTGTTTTTTAAAATAATCCAATATTCCCCATTTTTCATCTTTATAAACACTTATAGAATTCTCGTTTATATTATGAAGTAAGTAGTAATCAAAGTAATCTACCTGACATCTTTCTAATTGTTCAAGAAATATCGGTTCAGGATAATATGTTTCAACTATCTGATGACCTGGATATTTGTTAGCAATCATAAAGCTTTCGCGTGGGTATTTCTTTAAAATACTGCCTAAAACAGTTTCTGATTTACCTGAATGATAAACATAAGCTGTATCAAAATAATTAACACCATTTTTAAACGCATAGTCTATCATTTTTTCTGTTTCTTCATAATTTACGCTTTCATCACTATTAACAGGAAAACGCATACAACCAAATCCAAATCTTTTAATCGCTTCCATATCAATCACCTATATACATTTTATTTAAATTCTTTATACGTTCTCTTATTTCTACACGAACAATCTGGGGCTCTAAAACCTCTACCCTGTCGCTATATTTAAGTGCCCAGCTAACCATTTCACTTGGTGAACAATTCACTGTTACAATTTCTTCGCCATTTTTATTTTTGTTTACACTAAAACGAGAACCGAAGGTATCAAATAAAAACGTGTATGAATATTTATCACTACGTGAAATATCATCAACACGTGGTAATTCCAAAACTCTTAACTTTATTTCAACTGGTTCATCACTTGACATATTAAGATGTGAATAATGAAAATCATCAGACCATTTCTGTGGCAAACCATGAACTTCTTTTTTGTTTGTGATTTTCTCATTATCTTTGTTTGATGAATCAGAATAAATTCTCACTTCTGACATTAAATCAACACGCCACAAAGACATAACCTTTTTGTAGTTTTTTCCCATAAAACTATCTTTGCAAGCAACTACGTAATATTTGCCGTTATTTGCAACAAGGTAATAGGGACTTATAATTTCTTTTGAAAGGCTCTGACGCTCAAGTTTACCGTCTTCATTAATTCCGTTGTAATAAAACGCCACCCTTACACCGTTTTCAATTGCATTTTCAATAGTTTTAATATTTTTCCTATAATACTCGTTATCTACAATTTTTTCTGTTTCGATTTTTGAAATAGCTGACGCTTTTTCTTCATAATAAACTGTGCCTAATTCTTCTTTAATTTTTTTCACTAGCTTTTTACCAGTCTTTTCATCAAAAGTCTGAGAAAGAGTTATAGCTTCAATAATTTTATCTAATTCATCATAAGAAAAAGGTTGATTATAATAAAGGTTTCTTATTGGCAATTTATCTATTGAAGTATATTCGACTGGTATCTTTGATTTTTTAGAGCCATGAACATAAGAAAAAGCATCAAAAACGACACGCCAGTCTTTTTCTTTTAACAACTCACCATTTTCATTTGAATTAAGTGCTAATGCAATTTGGTTAATGTAACTGTTCGATGTTTCTTTAGCACCAAGAAAAGCAGAAACATTTTCATCCTTACGCATTGCTGCCTGAGTAGTAGGATGCTCTTTATCAGTATTCTTTTTTAAATATTCTGTTATTTTAAAACAGCTTTCAAAAATTGGAATTTGCTTTCTTTCTGCCATAATATCACCTTCAAAATAATTGTTAATATTATTGTAACACATATTTATTTAAAATTAAAGTTTTTTTGGCAATTTCAGGCGGTTTTTTTCGACCTTTTCACTTATTTAGAACTTTAATAAATTTAATTTCTTTTATTTTATTGAAAAAACACTAAAAAGGTGATATATTAATTTTAAAATTAGTTTTTGAAAGAGAGTGATTTTATGGCAGGTCCAGGCGGCGGCTCAAGAGGCGGCGGATTCGGTGGAGGTTCACGTGGTGGCGGCGGTGGCGGCTCACGTGGCGGTTTTTCAGGAGGTTCAAGAGGTCCTAGCGGTGGCGGCTTCGGTGGAGGTTCTCGCGGTGGTGGTTTTCACGGAGGTGGATTCCACGGTGGGCATCATCCCCCACCAAGACATCATCACAGACCAATTTTCCATGGTGGCTACCACGGCGGAGGCGGTCATTACCACCATCATCACGGCGGAGGAGGAATCCTTTCTACTTTCTTCGCATTCATTATAGTTCTCGTTATGCTTTTCGGCATTTTTAAATACGTATTTGGTATTAACGGCTCTGACGTGAGAGAGTGGATAGATGACTTTAAATATGACCCTACATATAATGAAGAACAGGTCTATGAAGATTATAACAATGGCGAATATTCAGAATCATTATTCCAGGAATACACAAACAATAAATACCAGGAAATTTTTGGTGAAACTACTTGTTATGAAGATAATATTTTAGTTGTATTCTTGACAACTGATGCAAATGATGGTTACTACACTATTGCATGGGTCGGTGATAATCTCAATTATCAGGTAACTGATTTATTTGGTAATGAACAGACAGCCTTAGGCGAGGCTATGTCTAATTCAATAAGTGATTATCACGGTTATTCATTAGGTAGCAATCTCGCTCAGGTTGTTGACAGAATGACAGACAATGTTACTGCTTTAGCATTAGAATCTCCTTATAAATCACAGGCTGACAGAAGCGTTATTGCCGAGTCTAAGGTTTATAACTACTCTAATTGCAAATTTACAGAAGATACTGTTAACACTTCACTTAAGAATTTTACTGACAAAACCGGCATTACATTCTGTATTGTTGTCGACAATGAAACTACCGTTTTCGGTGGCGGTAACACAGTACCAGAACAAAATTTACCTGTTACTAATGCAAGTCAGAATCAATCACAAAACCCACCTCAGACTAATACTCAACAGGTTCAACAGCAACAACAAAATCAGGTTCAACAGCAACAACAAAATCAGGTTCAACAGCAAGTTAATCAGTCTAGTGTTGATGCAACACAGAGCTTACCAACACCACAAAGCAATGGTGACAGCTCTATTGGTATAATTGGTGGTGCTGACGGCCCAACAACTATTATTGTTGGTGAAGAGCAAAATACTGACGATAGTGGCGAAGGTAAATCTAAAATATTTTCTGTATTAAAGGTTATTCTTTATGTTATTGTTATTGGTGCTATCCTTGGTGGTGCAGTATTCTTTACAGTTTACTGGATTAAGCGTTCTAAAAAGAAAGAAGCCGAATTAATGGACCAGGGCAAAATATCAATGCACAATCCTAAAGACAGCGATTTACAGTAATAATAAGCAGTCCATACAAATTTTTAAAATTTGTATGGACTACATTTTTTATTTTAGTGTTTCACTGTTGTTCAATACAGAAGTACTATAAATAAATAAAACATCCTGATTGGTAAATTCAACAAATTGTTCTATCATATTAGGATGCATATAGCGTATATCTATAAGAGTTATTTTCTTATATCCCTCTATAAACAGTGGTGCTAAGCTACTTCCATAAGAGTCACGAAACATAACAAGCTCTTTATCTGTAGTTGCATCCTCATTCTCAATTGTAACAAGTGAAAGAGGCCCACCTAAAAAAGCTTCGTAAAAATCTCTACCCTTGGCTTTTGACATATTATAAACAAAGATTTTTCGTTGATTCTGATAATCTGTTACTTTGGCGTTAGCTGTATGCTCGTTATATAAAGTTACAAGCATATCTTCAGACGCATTATTTATAGCATACTGACCATAATAAACGCCATAAACATTTTTCTCAAAAAAATCCTCTTTATAAGTTGAATTAAGTTTAACACCCATTTCCCCTGCTATCTTTTTGGCAACCGGCAAAATTTTCTCTTGACGCCAATGGCTGTCTGTTTTATAGTAGCTGTCCACAGAAAGTTCAGAAAAAATATCAATATATTTCATATAGCTCGTTTTCTCTGTTATGCCAGTCACTAAATTTTCGTAATCAAGAGAAAGATAATTTTTGTCATCACCTAAAAGATAATAGTTTTTATCGGGAATAATTGAAAAATAGACATTTGTGTTTGTATCTTTAAGATATTTATCATAAACAAAACCAAATTTTTCACTTGCATTTTCAATTGATTCTTCGTTTAACGGATATTCAATTTTTGTTATATAACCATCTTTTTCAATAATATTGTTATTTGATTTTTTATTGAAAATTCCAATTTCACTTTGTGCCTTAACCCTTCTAAAAAACGACCTTAAAGGAAACTGGTCAAGAGTATAGTTTTCAAAGTTTTTCATAAAACTACCAGAAACGATTGTATTAAAGCTTAATTCTGGAAATTTTGCAAGTTCACGCCTTTCAGAAATTGAAATATCATCTACTGGTTTAACCCAGGCAAAAACAGAAAGAGCCAATATAAAGAGTGAAACAATTACACTCGAGATTATGCTTATAACCTTTTTCATACTGGCACCCCCTAAAATCTGAAATATAAGAATGGATTGAATGAACCATCAACTAAATAAGCTGTTACTAATACGAGTAAACCTACAAGAACGATTGGCTCAAGAATTCCTACAAATACTCTTACGAATTTCAACTCGGTTAGTTTTGTCGCAATATTTTTTACAAATGGTGTAGCACCAATTAAACCTAAAACAAGAATAACAAAATACTCTTTCAGGTAATAAATAAATTCATTTGAAACTAAAGGAACATCTGAAAAACCTAGCATCGCCTTTATATAAGAGAAAGCTTCACTCATATTTACAGCATCAAATATAACAAAGCTTATAATAATAAATAATAATGTATAAATTCTATTTAACACGTGCGTTTTCGTAATAATGTTACCTATCTTTGTTTTTTCAAATATAAGGAATATAACAAAGTATAAGCCCCAAACAATAAAATTCCAAGCCGCACCATGCCAGAAGCCTGTTAAAAACCATACTACAAGTATATTGAAAATCCATTTGGTTTTTTTCACTCTGTTACCACCAAGTGGAATGTAGACATAATCTCTGAACCAACTGCCAAGAGAAATGTGCCATCTTCTCCAGAATTCTGCAATGCTCTTTGAAATAAATGGGAAATTGAAGTTCTCCATAAAATCAAAGCCTAAAATTTTACCAAGTCCTATTGCCATATCTGAATAACCAGAGAAATCGAAGTAAACCTGTAAACAAAAGCTGATAGCATAAATCCAATAAAATAAAAACGATTTGTCGTCTGATGCTTTAAATGTAACACAAAGTTCACCTAAAGCGTTTGCTAACAATACTTTTTTTGAAAGACCTATTATAAATCTTCTTAAACCATAGTTAATTTTTTCAAAGCTCAGTGTTCTTTCATCCAAGTAATTAACAACATCGGTGTATCTTACAATAGGACCTGCAATAAGCTGTGGAAACATTGTAATGTAAGTTGCAAGAGATATTATATTTTTTTGTGCTTTGGTAGTGCCACGATAGACATCTACTGCATAGCTTAAAATCTGAAAAGTGTAAAAACTGATACCAATAGGAAGTGCAACATTTAATAATTTCAAAGAAAGACCCGTTACACTGTTAAAGTTTTCAATGAAAAAGTTTGAATATTTGAAAAAAACTAAAAAGCCCAAATTTACTATGATATTTATAGTCATAATAAGCTTCTTTTTAGTTTTTTCATTTGTAGCCTCAATTAACAAACCGGAAAAATAACCGATTATAATTGAGGCTACCATTATAATTAAATATTTAGGCTCTCCCCAACCGTAAAACACAAGACTGCTTATTAAGAGAACAGTATTTTTAAACTTTTTGGGGACTAAAAAATAAAGTATCAGTACACTTGGCAGAAAGTAATATAAAAATGGTATGCTCGAAAAAAGCATTTTTTAACCCCTATCCAAAGTGTATTAATTATTAAAACAAACTGCTTAATTATGCAACTGCTTCTTCAGTTACAATAGCTGCACTTTCACCCATAACTGTAGTAAGCTGTGTTTTAAAGTAATCAACAGCTTCACCATTACCAATAGCATAAACTACGTAGTCGCCACTATTAACATTGAAGATAACGATTTTTTCAGGGAAACCACACATCCATTGTGTTGCTAAAACGCTATCTTTAAGAGAAGTTGCAAATTCAACTGCTTTAGCTGAATCTTTAAGCTTAAATGCACCACCAGTAAATGTATTAGCATTCATAGCATGAACGAGAGAAGCAACTTCATCAACCTCTGCTAACAATTCGTCATTTGTGTGAAGCATACTGTTAATAGCTTCGGTATCTGCAAGATTCATTAAGCCTGCTTTACCTTCAACTGGTGCTCCAACATCACCACCAACAGCAAAGAATTTGTTTTCTTCTGCATAAGTATCAACAACCTTGTTGATTACATCTGCTGTATCTGTGAATTCCATTTTTGGTGCTCCCTTGCTACAACCAACAGCAATAACACCAACTGCAACTACTAATGTAACTGCAACGATTGACATAATAATTTTTTTGTTCATTTTAAAAACTCCTTTGTTTTAATTCTTATACTCGAAAGTATAATTTTTAAATCCATCTGTATATATTTGCTCGCCGTTTGGCTTCACCCACATTACTTCAACATTTTCGAGTGAGTCTACTAAATTTTTACCATCCTCTATGCTCATTAAGAAAAGTGAAGTTGAAAGTGCATCACCAAGCCCTGAATCTTTTGTTAAAACTGAAACCGATAAATACTTATCACCAGGGAACAAGGTTTCAGGGTCTATTATGTGGTGATAGTTTTTGCCATTAACTTCATAAAAACGTTGATAGCAACCACTTGTAACTAATGACATATCTGTCAATTTGAGATATTCAATATGTGGGATTTCTTCTTGTTTTTCTTCGTCAGGATTTTCAATACCAACCTTCCATGGTTCATTGTTTTTACCCATACCGATTGTACGGATATTACCACCAATATTGATAAGAAAATCTGTAACACCTTTATTTATTAAATATTCTGCCACTCTTTCAACCGCATAACCCTTTGCAATTGCACCAACATCAAGGGTCATTTCCGGGTCAGGTATAAAGACAGTATTATTTTCCTCATTAATTTCTACTTCACTAAAATCAGTATGC
This sequence comes from uncultured Clostridia bacterium, assembly GCA_937916395.1. Taxonomy (GTDB): domain Bacteria; phylum Bacillota; class Clostridia; order Oscillospirales; family Acutalibacteraceae; genus DTU089. Next base: position 15,340 of record CALFTN010000069.1, read on the forward strand.
TTCATTGCTTCTCCCAACAAATCAGTTGGTGGCAACTCTGCACTGGCAGGGTCAGAAAGCCCTAAATTGCGATATTTATGCCATATTGAGAGCACACTACCCATTGCAACATTGATTTTGCCTTTTGTAAGAGTATACAGCTCTTTTGAATAAAGCAACAAATCAATAATTTTTTTATCAACTTTTACAATATTATGTTTGCCATCATTGACGTCATTTATAACACAAAGATTATTCATTCCATCGTATCGCAGATAAATATTATAAAGCTTATGATATTCATTTAATTCTGTTTTTATTTCTTCACAAATGCTTTTAAACTCTTCTTCCGTTTCTACATAACCTGTTATTGTTGTCACAGTGTCAAAATAATCAAAATAATATTCTGAAAACTTCTGTTTTTCTTTTGTACCACACGATGAAAAAACAGAGACTTGTGAAGCAAGTAATATTAAACTCAAAAAAACTGAAAACGATTTTCTCTTCATAATTAAAATATAAGGGATGTTGTAAGAAACAACATCCCCGAATTTAGTTGTTTAAAACTTATTTTGTAGCAGCAGTAGCAGCAGCAATCATATCACCGATAGCCATTGTGCAACCAGCTGTTGCAAGGTCACCAGTAGCGTAACCATCTGCGCCAGCAAAGCCTGCAAAATCTGCAGCGGTTTTACCAACAAGAGCAGCATCAAATGCAGCAGCCTGTTCGTTCCATTCTTTTACAGCACCTTCTGTACCATCGTGTTTTTTGCCGTATGCAGCCATACCATAATCTGTACCAAGTTCAAGCTTTGTTTTGATTTCTGCTGTAGCATCAAGAGTTGATTTACCAGCAACATCAAATGGCATTTTACCTTGTACGCAGTCTGTTTTAGCAACTACAACCTTGCCTTCTGCATCTGTAACAACAGCTGAGATTGTTGTGTCAATCTGAGCAAGACCAGCTTTTTCTTCTGTAGCATCTGCACTTGAGTGTGAGTTAGCAGCTACAAGAGCAACTGCAAGTTTATTTTCAGCAGTAGCTTTTGAATCTGCTGCAGAGTTAACAGCTTTTTCAAGAGCTGCAACGAAATCACCAACTTTTATTGTACAACCTGCTGTTGCAAGGTCACCTTGTGCATAACCATCTTCAGCCATAAATGCTTTAACTTCTGCAAGTGTTTTGCCTTTTGCAGTAGCCATAAATGCATCAGCTTGTTCATTCCATTCTAATGGTTTGCCTTCTGAACCGTCATGCTTTTTACCAAAAGCAGCCATATTGTAATCTGTGCCTTTTTCATACTTTGTTCTTAAATCTTCAACTGCGATATTCTTACCTTCTGAAGTCCAAGCAGTTTTAATCTGTGCAGTATCAAGATCGATTGCAACGATTTTGCCTTCAGCATCAAGAAGAACTGCAACTGCAGTTGTGTTGAATTCGCCAGCACCGTTTGTTTCACCATCGGCATCTTTTGCTTCGCCGAAGTTAGAAACAGTACCTAAACCAAATTTGAGTGTTGTAGCTGTTTCGCCACCACCCTGAGGCTCTTTGTCGCCTGAGCAACCAACTAAAGCTGCTACTGATAATACCATTACTAATACAAGTGCAAGACTGAGAATCTTTTTCATTTTAAGTCTCTCCTTTGATTAATATTTTTTCTTGCATAAGGGACAACTGTCACCTTAGTTTGATTATTACAGATTTTCCAACATTTGTCAATACATTTGTTAAAAATTAAACAGTTTGTTAACACTTATCTTATTTATAAGGATAGAAGCGATAATTCCAATAACAACACCAGCTATTGTACCAGTGACTGCAAGAACTATCATATAATATCCAATTTGTATTGTATCAAACAGGAAAATTGCAACCAAAATTTGACCAAGATTATGAGAAATACCTCCAACTATACTTACACCAATAGTTGAAAACAAGTCTGATTTTATCATTATTGTCATTAAAAGAATACTTAATACAGCCCCTGCTACACTATAAGCTAAGGTCATAACATTACCAAAAAGTAACGAAACAATAAATACCCTTATTAGCGAAACTGTTGTTGCTTCTTTAATCCCAAATTTATAAAGGACAAATATTATTATAATATTCGGAAGCCCCATTTTAATACCAGGTACTGCAGTAGATATCGGTGGTAGCATTGCTTCTAAATAAGAAAGAACAAGTGCTACTGAAGTCAACACACCCAAAAGTGCGATTTTTCTTGTTTTAGTTCTCATAAACTCTCATTTCGTTCAATCAAACTACTGCATCCAATTCATCAGTAGTTTCATCTGCAACAATTTCAATTACAACCTTGTGCGGAAGGCACACGATTGTTTCGCCTTTATATGAAATCTTGCTATGCCCTTCACATATTTTATCAGGACAATTAACATCTTTCACAAAAGCTTTACCATCTTCAATAACCAAAGTATTTTTTCCGTTATTCTCTGTTTCTATAACTACTTCTGTATTTACCGAAAGCGGATAACGTGCGGTTTCTTCGCCATCTATTTTTACGGCTACAAAACTTCCTTCGGTTTTAAAGATATTAAGTAAAATTAATCCTGTTGCCGCTATTGCTATAACAAGAGCGGCAAGGATTATATCATTTTTTCTTTTTTTCTTATTGTTCATATTAACCAATCTTATTATTTTTAAAATCTATTGGTTTTAAACATTTTGTAGGACAATTTTCTTCGCACAAACGACAACCAGTACATTTATCATAATCAATTGTTGCAAGATTATCGATAACTGTAATCGCTTTTTCTGGACAATTAAGTTCACACTTTTTACAACCGATACAAGCATTTTTACAATTTGTACGAGCAAGTGCACCCTTTTGAACGTTGCTACACATAACTGCTGTTTTTGTCTCTTTAGGAAGTAATTTAATAATGTGTTTAGGGCAAGTGCCTACACATTTACCACAACCAACACATACTCTTGGGTCGATATGAGCAAGTCCGTCGTGAACACAAATTGCATCAACAGGACAAACCGAAGCACAGTCACCACAACCTACGCAACTATAAGCACAATCAAATGGACCACCATAAACCATACTTGCTGCTTTACATGATTTGATACCATCATAAACTGCACAAGAAGATGCGTTTTCACAGTCACCACCACAAGCTACAAAAGCAACTTTTGGCTCAAGCTCCTGAATTTTGACACCTAAAATGATTGAAAGCTGTGCCGCTGTAGATGAACCACCCGGAATACAGAGGTTGGGCTCTGCCTCACCTTTTGCTACCGCTTCTGCATAACCATCACAACCTGTGTAACCACAAGCACCGCAGTTTGCACCAGGAAGAGCTTCACGAACGAGTTTAACCTTCTCATCTTCGTCAACTGCAAAGAACTTTGATGCGAGTGCTAAAACGATACCTAAAATAAGACCAACACCAGCAACAACGCCTAACGCTGTTAAAATTGCCATAATATCCATTCTACACTCACCACCTTATTTGAATAAATTTTCAACAATACCTTCGAATCCAAAGAAAGCAAGTGACACGAATGAAGCTGCGATTAACGTTGCAGGAAGTCCTTTGAAATGCTCAGGAATATCGCTTTCGTCAATTCTTGAACGAACACCTGAGAAGAGAACCATTGCAAGCATAAAACCAAGACCGCAACCTAATGCACTTACCATTGATTCAAGGAAATTGAAACCATCTTTAATATTATTGATAGTAACACCTAAAACCGCACAGTTTGTTGTTATAAGTGGTAAATAAACACCAAGGCTCTTATGAAGTGCCGGAATGAACTTCTTTAAGAAGATTTCAACAAACTGAACCAATGAAGCAATAACTAAAATGAAAACTATAGTCTGTAAATAACCAAGATTTAAGTTATTGAGAACAAAATTCTGAATTGGCCAGGTAACTGCAGTTGCAAGTAACATAACAAATGTAACTGCAACACCCATACCAACAGCCTGATTAAGCTTTTTAGAAACACCTAAGAATGGGCAAATACCAAGGAACTGTCTTAAAACGTAGTTATTAACTAATACTGCTGATAACAATATAACTATTAATGTTTTAAACATAATTATTCACCCTCCTTAACTTCATTTGCTTTACAACCACCGTTACAAACACCAGCAGATGGGCAACCAGCACAGTTAAACTCTTTTTTCTTTATTGCTTTGCCTTTTGTGATTACGTTTACAAATGCAATTAAAAGACCGTAAACCATTAAGCCACCCGGAGCTTTTACAAAGAATTCAATCTTGTGGTCAATCATAAATGGAATTTCAATACCTGCAAAAGTACCAGCGCCAATAACTTCACGAACTGTTGCCATAGCAAGAAGTGCTAAAGTAAAACCAAGACCCATACCAATACCATCTAAAACCGATTTACCAACTGTATTTTTACCAGCAAACATCTCTGCACGACCTAAAATGATACAGTTAACTGTAATGAGAGCCAAGAAAACACCAAGACTCTTATAAAGTTCTGGTAAATAGGCATGAATAAACATTTCTACCAACGTAACGAAACCTGCAATAACTACTATATAGCAAGGAATTCTTACTGAATCAGGAATTACTTTACGGAGCAAAGAGATAACAGCGTTTGAACAGATCAAAACTGCAGTTGCTGCAAGACCCATACCAACAGCACTCGTTACTGAGTTAGACATAGCAAGTGTCGGACAAGTACCTAAAATAAGAACGAATACAGGATTTTCTTTGAGAAGGCCTGTAATTAAGATTTTCCAATAATTAGTCTTTTTCATAATTTAGGCCACCCCCTCTAAGATTTTTACTGCTTCAAATACTTTTGCGATAGCGGTTTTGTAACCACTTGTTGTAATAGTAGCACCTGAAATACCTTCAATATCGCCATAGTCTGCTTCTGTTTTACCGTTGAATTGTGAGTAGAACGATTCTTTAGCACAAGCATCACCGATATTTTCAGACTCATACTGAGCTGTTGTAAGTGTAGCAATAATTTTTCCGTCTTTTGTTGCAGATACCTTGATTTCAATTTGTTTACCAGATGGATTGTAATAATGGTCACCATTGATACCAAAGCCATTTGCACCCAAATCAAATACATAGTTACCACTTGCAGTTTTATAAACCTTTTTAACTTGTGAAGGCATATCACTGTAGCCTGTAATATCAACTTCTGTAAGTGAAGAATTAAGAATTAATTGTGCGTTAGCTTCCATTGTAGCTTTTACATCATCTGCCACCTCAGAAAGAACTGCACCGGATTTATCAACTGCAATAAACTCTTCGCCTGAAACAAGAACATAGCCTGTACCATTTTCTGCTTCGTAAACTGCAGTAACATTTTCTAATGCCTCAGCCATAAACCAAGAAACAAATTTACCTTCTGCTGCTGGAAGAGCCTCTGAAAGATTATCGTTAAGAATTTCTTCTTCAGAACGTATATCTACAGAACCACCGCCGAGGATAATTGTAGAATTAAGTGCATCTTTGACTGCATTTTTATATCCAGATGTTGTCATTGTCGCACCTGAGACAGTTTCAACTGCATCAATATCCGCTACTGTTTTACCTTTTACAGATTCACCATAAGTTTTTTCATAACCTAATGTTTCACTACTTGAAAGGCAAGTTGCACCAGTTACAGTACCAGCACCATCTATACCACACATAAGCACCATATTAGCGCCATATCCTGATGTGAGAAGCTTTATAACATAACCACCATTACTTGCAGAATATGCCTCTGTAACAGTTGCCGGAAGTTCATAAGCTGAAATATCAACTTGTGTAAAATCGCCACCATCTGGGTAAACTACAAGAAGTGCTTCGTTTGCTGCTGCAGAAGCATTTTTCTCGATGATTGGTGCTGTGATTGAATTGGTTAATGCGAGGAGCACAGAAATAGCAGCACAAATAGCTGTAAGAGCTATTACACTTTTAATATATTTCATTTCTTCGCACCCCCAAACAATTTACGTGCAGTTAACATATCAATATATGGATTAAGGATATTCATAATAAGAATTGCAAATGAAACGCCTTCCGGATAAATACCCCATTCACGAATCAATACTGTAATTAAACCTGCACCGATACCAAAAACAATCTTACCTAGTGGAGTTGTTGGAGAAGTAACATAATCTGTTGCCATAAACACAGCACCTAAAATAAGTCCGCCTGAAAGAACAAGACTTAATGCTAACATAAAGTCAAATTCATGAACAGCTAAAGTGAACAATAATGCTGTACCGATAAATGCAACAGGGATATGCCATGTAATAACTCTTCTTATTAAGAGGTAAACTCCACCAATAAGAAGTGCTACCTTGCAAGTTTCACCAATTGAACCACCAACATTACCTAAGAGTAAATCAGTTAAAACAACTTCGTTGCCATTGGCAATTTCAGCAAGTGGAGTAGCACCTGCAGTTGCATCAACTGGGAAAGCCGCTGTTGTCATTGATGTGAATGCAATAAGCATAAACACTCTACCTGTAATTGCAGGGTTAACAACGTTTCTACCAATACCACCGAATATACATTTTACAATAACAATTGCAAAAAGCGAACCGACAGCCGCCTGCCATAACGGAATATTAGCAGGAAGATTAAGTGCTAAAAGCAAGCCTGTTACTGCTGCACTTAAATCACTTATTGTAAGAGGTTTTTTTACTATTTTGTTAAAAACAAATTCCGCAAGAACCGAAACCGCAACACAAACTGCAATAACCAATAAAGCCTGGAGCCCAAAAATCACAACACCAGCAATAGTTGCAGGTAAAAGTGAAATTAATACATCAAGCATTATTTTTTGTGTTGAGTTTTTGCTGTGTATATGAGGAGACACAGAAATATGAAGTTTATTTTCCATTATTTATTTGCCTCCTTTGCTTTGGTTTCTCTGATTAATGCTTTTGCTAATTTATTAGTCTGAACGAGTGGTCTGTTTGCTGGGCAGTTAAAAGAACAACAACCACATTCCATACAAATCTCAGCACCAGCTTTTATAATTGCATCAACATCTTTGTTTTTATAACCTTTCATAATAGCAGGTGCACTGATACCGAAAGGACAATTTGTAACGCAAGAACCACAACGAATGCATGCAGTTTCTTTTGGCATACTTGTTTCTTTTTTTGTAAGTGCCAAAATTGCATTTGTCTGCTTTAGAACAGGAACTGATAAATCAGGCACTGCAACACCCATCATTGGTCCACCATAAAGAACTGAGAATGGTTCTTCTGTAAATCCACCACAGAACTCGAATACTTCTTTTAAAGCTGTACCAATTGGCGCAACAACAATTTTAGGTTCTTTAACAGATGCACCATCTACTGTAATACATCTTTCAACTAATGGCATACCAGTTAAAATATATTTACCAATGTTAGCCATAGTTGAACAGTTTACAACAACACAAGCGACATCTATAGGTAACATACCTGAACCAATAACCTTACCGGTTGTATGGTAAACAAGAACTTTTTCGCCACCTTGTGGATAAAGCTTTGGTAAAACCTTTACACTCATATTAGAAACAGAAGATGCTATTTCTTCCATTTTCTTCTGAGCCTCTCCACTACCCTTTTCAATACCTAAAATGACTTCTTTTATACCAAAGTATTTAACAATTGCCTCAATAGCAACCTTAATATCATCTGCTCTTTCTACCATTGTAGTAGTATCACTTGTGATATAAGGCTCACACTCAGCACCATTGATTATAAGAGTTTCAATAGTTTTGTTTGTAGTGAATTTAGCATAAGTTGGGAAGCCTGCACCACCAAGACCTACCATACCGCTGTTTTTAATAGCGGTTATTAAATCTTCTTTTGAGTTGATTTCAGGCTTTTTGATGTTTTCATCAACAGTCATCTGACCATCTGAAGCTATAACAATAGCTTGTACAACATTACCGTTTGAAATAGTAATTTCAGTAATTTTTGATACCTTACCTGAAACACTTGAATAAACAGGTGCAGAAAGATGCTCATTATCTTCTGCAATTAGTGTACCAACAAAAACCTCGTCGCCCACCTTAACAACTGGTTTTACAGGTGCACCGATGTGCATAGCAGTAGGAATTGTAACAGTTTCAGGAGCTGGCATTTTAACAGATGGCATACCCTCTGTTGTTTTTCTCTCCGGAAGCTTAATTCCGTGTAATTTAAAAGCCATTTTAGAACCTACCTTTCAATAGCTATATTTAATACGACAAAATAAGTGCATAATAATTCATAATACACTATTAAACCGATTATACAACACTTATAAATTACTGTCAATAATTCTAATTCCACAAAATATTACCATAAAATTTTACCTTTTATACAATAAAATTTTGATTGATAAAAAAATAACATTTTCCTCTTATTTCAAGCCGGTTATAACAACTTTTTTAGCAGATTTTTTATGGCAAAAGTCATAAACAAAGCTTTTATTCATTATTACTTTTAACGAAATTTTTCAATTACTGATTTTTTTAGTTGAATATTGCAAAAAAGAATATTATACTATAGTGTAGTATTTTATGTGTGAAAGGATTTCTTTTTTTATGGAACAGCGATTTAAAATTTTTATAGCGTACCACATAAATGAAGAAAATATTGCTACACTTCTTTCAGAATACTTTCAGAATATGGGTATTCCAAAAGATTTCATTTATCTTTGTGGGTTACCTTCAAATGACGGTAAGGTTATTAATATTGATGAAATAAACACAATGATTAAATGTAGTTGTGTCAATATCCCAATTTTGTCACAAAAGTTTTTAGAGAGTACATTTTGTACTAATGTTACAGGCGCTTTTGTATTTGATGAAAATGCTTTACTATTGCCTGTTATGTTACCAGAAATCTCACCGAATATGGTCTCTGGGTTTTTGAAAGATGTATACAGATTATTCAAGCTTGATGTAAATGAAGACGTTGCATATATTTACGACGCAGTTCAGGGTTCATTGGATATAATTCCACCTTCTCTCACTGTAGCAACAAACTCAATGAATGCTTTTATAAACAAATACACTGTAACTGTTAACAGAATTACAAAAAAATCATCCCCTACCCTTATATCTTCAAACTCTGCTTTTGAGCAGTTGGATATTACCACAGACGATGAGATGATTGTTCTTTATTACATACTCGCAAATCAGGTTTTAGAGGTAAGCAAAAAAACTATTGAAGAGTGGCTTACTGAAGCTGAAATTTATGATGTAGATGTTGAAAATGCTTTTAAGCTTCTTGCAACTATTGGTTATGCAAGATATCACGAAGGTATTTTAAAAATTGACATTATAACTTTTAGACGCTGGTCTAAAATGAGTGAAGAGCTTTTACCAATTTTGACCACCTGTGTCAGTAACCATACAGTTCTTAGTGCTGAAATATTTGAAGATATGTGGTACAACGACGAATTAAACACAACACTCAAATTGTTCACAGCTTATTTAATTGATGAAGCAACCCCTGTTTTAACCTGTAGAAATGCAAGTGACCCACAAATTCACAACATTATTTCCTGGGAAAATAAAAATGGGTTACCTAATACAGTTTCTAACAATTACCAGAAGTGTTTGCAGGTTTTTGAACAGAATAATCTTATTTATGAAAGCGATTGGTCTATTCACGGAAACCCAAGAAAATATAACATCAATAAATCGTTTTATAATTACATTCTTTCTAATGATTTCCCACACAGACATGAGCTTTCTGAATTAAAAATCAGGAATTAAAAATTCCGGAAACGCTACGCGTTTCCGGAATTTTTAGTTTTTAGTTTTTAATTCTTAATTTTTAATTCAAGTACAATCGGACAATGGTCGCTTGTGTAAGTTCCATCACGAAGACCTGAAAGAACGTTGTAACTTTCAACCACAAAGCCTGTTTTTGAAACCATAAAATAATCAATTCTTTTAAAGCTTTCAGGGTTACCCCAGTTCTGATATGTGTGAGAAGCAACCGATTTTAATGCAACCTTCTGTGCATCAAGAAAGTTTTCTGTAACGCTGTTATAAGTTTCAGAGCCTTCTAATGCATTGAAATCTCCCATAATAACAGATGGATAACCACCGAATTCTTCAATTTTTTGTAAAACTACCTTTATACCGTTAATTCTTGCTTCATCACTTACATGGCTTAAATGTGTGTTGAACACAACAAAATTTTCATTTGTTGCTTTATCTGTCAATATAGCATAGCTACAAACTCTGTTAAACTGTGCACCCCAGGATTTACTCATAACATCTGGCGTTTCTGAAAGCCAGAACGAGCCTTTATCTACAAGAGTATAAAGCTCTGTATTATAAAAAATAGGACACCCCTCAGAGTTAAATGCCTCATCGCGATAAGTTATTATTGAATCGTAACCCTTAAGACAATCTAAAAGATATGAGTAATGCCATTTTGTTGCCTCCTGAAAACCAATAACGCCAGGCTTTTCAGCTTCAATATCTTTTATAACCAAATCTGCTCTGTAGAACCACGCTTTTTTGCCGAAATCAGTAGGACTTATGCAACGAAGATTGTAGCTCATCATTTTGATTTGCTCTGTATTTTCAATTTTGATATTTGCTTCTTGCTTATTGTTTTTATAATGCGGATAATATAAAAATGTGTTACCACCTAAAACAATTGCAACTATCAAAACTAAAGCCAAAATTACACTTGTTATAATAAGAATAATCTTTTTCATAAAAACCATCCCTAATTCCTATTTCCTAATTCTTCTTTTTCTTCTTGTAAATCGCAACATACTTTTCAATTGCTTCGTGTATTTCGCCATCAAATTTAAGCTTACCCTTTTTGAGTACAATACCGCGCTTACAGAATTCTTCTGCAACAGATTTCTGATGAGTAACAAAAAGAAGAGTAACGTTTTCGTTGTTTATAATCTCGTTAACCTTTTCTTTACACTTATTTTTAAAGTCGGCATCGCCTACGCTGAGCGCTTCGTCAACTATAAGAATTTCTGGTCTAATATTAACATTTATAGCAAAGCCCAGACGTGATTTCATACCACTTGAATATGTTCTCACAGGTTGGTCTATGTATTCTTCAAGCTCTGAAAACTCAATAATTTCTTCTTCCAAAGCAGAAATTTCACTATCCTTAAGACCTAAAATATGACCTTTTAAATAGATATTTTCTCTACCTGAAAATTCCTGGTCAAATCCACTTGTAAGCTCTAAAAGCGCACTTACTCTGCCCTCTACTTTAATTTCACCTGTTGTAGGGAAGGTAACACCTGTAATCATCTTTAAAATTGTAGATTTACCTGCACCATTCTTACCAAAAAGTGCAACAGATTCACCACGTTTTACAGTAAAGCTTACATTGTTAACGGCTAACTTTTTTTTATATGGTACTCTTTTAAAAAATATACCGAGAAGTCTTGCACGATTGCTTGAATAAAGCTTATATTCTTTTGAAACATTCTGAAAACTAATTACAACGTCGTTATTCATATATACCGCACTAAGGTGCAACCTTTCTTAATTATAAAACATCAGGTATTTCTTTTCTTAATTTTTTATATGCCCAAAGTGAAAGAAATCCTAAAATCAAGTAAAGAGCTAAAATACAGCATAACCCCTCAACATCTTCAAAAAACCATTTTTTATAAACAAAACACTTTCTGAAGCCATAGCAGAAATATGTAACCGGATTCACCATAAAGAACACTTTGAAAAACACACTTTTTTCTGCCAGTTTATCAACATCCCACAAAACACCAGAAAGCCAGAAAACTGCTGTAACAAAAGATTTTACAAGATTAGAAAAATCTTTACCAATAGCCGAAACCATTCCTGCAAAAAGGCTCCACGCATTAAAGAATAAAAACATCAAAACCATATAGACTGGTAACTGTAAAAGATAAATTGATGGTGGATACCCACAAATCCAGAATATTGCTATTACAACAAGAACAAGAATTGCATTTACAATAAATTTTGAAATATTTGTAAATGTAGGAATTGTCATTATCGGATATTTCATTTTTGTAACAAGATAACTGTATTTTCTTATACACTCAGTGCCACCGGTTATAAGCTCGTTCATATAAAACCAAGGAACCATACCAGCTATAAGCCACAAAATAAAAGGAAAGCCGTCAACATCGCCACCTTTACGAAGACCAACTTCTATGGCAAACCAATAAACAAATATTGAAACCACTGGCTTTACTATCGCCCAGAACCAGCCGAGAGCTGCACCGTGATATTTCTTTTTTAAATCTGCTATAGAAAGCCTTAAAATCTGAACATAATTATCTTTATGTTCTTTTATATTCAGTTTTAAAAGATTAATATAACTCATAAATTCAAATCCTTATTTATGTTGTATTATTGTCACTCTCTTCTGAAACTGACAAATTATTTCATAATTTATTGTACCAGTCATTTCGGCTAACTCTTCGGCAGTGATTTCATTCTTATCATCTCTCCCTAAAATTACAACCTCATCACCTACATTAACATTTTCAAGGTCAGTAACATCAACCATAAGCTGGTCCATACAAACTCTGCCTATTACATTTGCGAATTCACCATTTATAAGCACTTTCCCCTTATTTGAAAACTGCCTTGAATAACCATCAGCATAACCAATACAAATTGTAGCAATTTTTGTTGGTCTTTTTGAAAAGAAGGTGTGACCGTAGCTTACCCCGCTACCCTCAGGCACTTCTTTCACGTGAATTACATGACTTACAATTTTCATAGCTGGTTTTAAATTAACTGAGCCGTCATTTACGCAATCGTCAGGATAAAGACCATACATAACAAGACCAAGTCTGACCATATCGAACTGCTCATCTAAAGTAAGAGAACCAGCACTGTTGCAGATATGCTTTATAGGAATTTTAATTCCTCGGTTCAGAAGTTTTTCGTTAAACTCTTTAAAAAGTTTTGTTTGCTTTTCAGTAGTTGATTTATCCTCACAATCAGCACAAGCATAATGGCTGAAAATACCTTCAATATAGATATTAGGCAAATCGTTTATTCTTTTAACAACCTCAACACTTTCATCATTACAGAAAAAGCCTATTCTTGACATACCTGTATCTATTGCGATATGAACTCTTGCAATTTTTTTCAGCTTTACAGCAGCAGCTGAAAGAGCCACTGCGTCATCGTAATTGAAAATGGTCTGTGTAAGCTCATTTTCAATAAGCGTTTCATATTGATAAGGTGAAGTGTATGAGAGAACTAAAATTGGTTTAGTAACCCCAGCTTCGCGAAGCTCAACTGCTTCTAAGAGCTCTGCAATACCAAAATAATCCACCATATTCTGAATATAAAGAGCTACACCTTTAGCACCGTGACCATAAGCATCCGCTTTTACAGTTGCAAGAGTAAGCACATCAGGTTTAAGTTTTTTCTTAAGCTCTGTTATATTATTTTCAATTGCAGACAAATCCACCGAAGCGTATGTTCTATAATATTTTTGATTTTCCAACTACTAAACAACTCACAAACAAAATTTTATCAGTTAATTTTAACATATTTTGCTTTAATAAACAATAGTTTACATAAATTTAATATTTCTTAAGATTTTATTACTTGTTTAATACTTTTTTATGTGTTATAATTTATGTTGAATTATTTTGTAAATCTGGTGAGAATTATGGGTAATCCTATTTACAATTTAATATGTGCATTAGGTTCATTTGTTACAGGGCTTGTAACAGGTGCTGTCAGGTTTTACAAAAGGTATATTTTATTCAGCCTTAAAAACCTTTCAATCTATTTTATAAATTACAATAAAAAGTCTTTTTCTTCTGCTAAAACATTTTTTCTAAGAGCACTTGTTTTCATTCTCATTGCTTCTGTAATATCTGGTGCAATATTGTTTATAAACACAAAAAGCACCAAGGTTGAAGCCACTAAGGTTATTTTAAATGGTGATACAGTTGGCTACATAAAATCAGCAGAAAGTGCTGAAAAAATCCAGAAATCAACTCTAAAAAAGCTTAACACAAAAAAAGATTATGATATTGAATTCAAAACTGCAAAAACCGAGCCTTATAACATTATTTCTGACGAAGCGTTGAGCGATTTGCTTGTTCAGAAAATTGCACCAGATTACATAAAGGTATGCGAGGTTTACATTGATGACAGATTGATTTGTGCAGTTGAAGAACAATTTACTGCTCACAGTGTTATAAATGAATTGCTTGAAGCAGAAAAAAAGAAAAACAAAAAAGCTTCGGTTTCATTCGCAGAGGCAATTTCTTATAAATATGCTTATTATAAAAGCAGTGATGAAAACATCTGGGATAAGGAACGTTTAAGCCTTTCTTTAAAAACCTTTGAGCTTTTAACTCCACAGCATGTTGAATGTGAAACCAAAATTGCTTCTGTTCCTTTTGATACTGTAGATATTGAAACAAACACTCTTTTCATTGGTGACTCAAGAATAAGAAGAAAAGGTAAAAAGGGCTCTGAATATGTAATTGACCTTGTTACTTATATTGATAAGAAAAAAGTGCTTTCGCAAAATCTTACCAGTCTTCAGATAAAAGCTCCTGTTTCACAGGTTATTGAAAAAGGTATGAGGGCTGAGAGCATTTCTATGGGTGGTTACACAGTTACCCAGACAAGTGGCTATTTCTGCTGGCCTGTTGTAGGTCTTCACACGGTTACCTCGCCTTTCGGTTGGCGTAGTCTTGGTAACCACAGAGGTATTGATATTTCTGGTGCAAACGCTTCGGGTTCGCTTGTTGTTGCGGGTGCTTCTGGCGTTGTTACAGAAGCTGGCTGGAGCACTGGTGGTTATGGTAATTATGTTATGATTGACCACGGCAATGGTGTTGAAACACTTTATGCTCACATGCTTGACAATTCGCTTATGGTAAGCGTTGGTGACCATGTAACAAAAGGTTATGCAATAGGCAGAGTTGGTAACACCGGTTATTCATTTGGTGCTCACCTTCACTTTGAAGTAAGAATTAATGGTACAAGAGTTAACCCTGCATGGTATATAGGATTGGAGTAATATGAATATTACAGTAATTTGTTTAGGGAAAATAAAAGAAAAATATTTAACTGATGCCATAAATGAATATTCAAAAAGAATTTCGGCTTACGGCAAATTAGATATAATTGAATTAAACCCGGTTAAGCTTTCAGAAAACCCTTCTGATAGCGAAATTAAAACTGCACTCGAAAAAGAGGCTATTGAAATTATTAAAAAGACCCCTCAGAACGCATATATTATACCTTTATGCGTTGAAGGTGATTTGCTTTCAAGCGAAGAACTAGCTTATAAATTCAGTAAAATCTCTCTTTCAGGAAAAAGTAATATCGTATTTATTATAGGAAGCTCTTACGGACTCGCCGATATTATTAAAGAACAAGCACATTTAAGACTCTCTTTTTCTAAAATGACTTTCCCCCATCAGCTTATGAGAGTTATGCTTCTAGAGCAGATTTACAGAGCATTTCAGATTAATAATAATGGAAAGTATCATAAATAGTGGTCAGTAAGTCAGTGGTCAGTTGCTAGTATGGCTGGTTGGCTAGTGTGATTAGTATTTCAAACAAAAAGTTATCCTATCATTAAAAGTTGGTTTTAATATCAGCTTAAATGATAGGATGTTTTTATATTACAATACTAATCATACTAACAACTGACACACTAACCTACTGACAACTGATATAAGTTTTAATTATTATTTGGTGGAGCAGTTGTAGAAACAGGTGGATGCTCGGGTTCTGTATATACTGTAGAATCAGATACAGAATAAATATCCCACGGAAATAAAGTAGTGTCTGGAGGAAGTGTGGTGATGTCAGAAGAAAATTTATATGTGCTTTCTAACCAATTATATAAAGCTTCTCTATCTTTAAATTTTTCTTGTAATTCTGAGTTTAAATTATCGTTTGATGCCTTAAATTCCGGATGATTGATTCGAATAACACCATTTTTACCGCCAGTTACATAATAAGTGTTTTCTTCATCAGCTTTTGTCAGAAAAAGAAGATACATCGAACTAGGAAACTCTAAATCTACAGTTTCTAAAAATGGTTCATCTTCCTGAATTATTGTTATCCTTTCTGGAAAAAAATTACGGTCACGTTCAAAATAATATGCAACCCACATATCAATGTGATAGTTATTACCAACCTTTTTGGAACGTGCTCTTTCATCGTCAGCAAAAGGACCAAATAAAGAAACACTGACAAAACAATCAGATTCTTTAATTAATTTGTCAAATGTTAAATTTACTTTTCCAAGAGATTTTGATGATATTAAAATTGCTATTGAACAAGTAGCTAAAAAGATAAATAATATTGAAAAGATAATAATGTTTCTAAATTTTTTCATATCACCACTCCATTTGTTTTTTTAGTTTAAGATATTTGTTTGTTATTTAATATCCCTTAAAAAGCGAATTTGGGTGGAATTAGTGTGGCTAGTATGGCTGGTTGCTAGTGTGATTAGTATTTCAAACAAAAAGTTATCCTATCATTAAAAGTTGGTTTTAACACTAACTAAAAATGATAGGATTATCTTATTTTTATAACACTGACCATTGACCACTGACTTACTAGTTACTAATTCTGCTTCCTTACAATACTATATTCATCGCCATTTTTGAAGTATGGACATTTCGTTTCTGTTACTGTGCTTAAAAATCTTAAATATTCATCCTCATCCAGATTTATGTCACAGTAATATTCATCGAATTCTTCATCATAGCAATAATTCTGACACATATCACATATCATATTTTACTACCTCTTTACTAACAACTGACTCACTGACCACTAGTCAACAAATCAATAATCTGTGAATAAACCCCTGCTGGATTGTTAAGGAAGCTTTCGCGGAGTTGTTCTGCTTGCAAAATATCGGCAACGTAAAGAGAAAGCGTTAAAAGATTTTCACCTAAACCGTCAATTTTAAAGGTTACGTTATAGCCTGTTTCGGTTTTTACAATATCCACATTGGTTTCTCTCTCTGCCTTTGCCCTCGAGAGCATTTTTAAAGCAGATTTCACGGAGCGCTCTCTCAATGTATTTGTAAGAGTGGTTTCTAAAGTTTCAGCATTACTTCTGCCAGCTTCTGTTACAGTTATGCAAGCTTCGTTAAGATACTCTTCTTCTTGTAACATTTTTTGCTTTAACAAATCGTCAATAGCTTCGTTTAAATCGAAAAAATTAACTAAGCCTTCTTCCTGAAGACAATCGCAAAGCTGTTTTCTTGTCATAGGCTCTTTTACACGTGAAAGCATATAACAAACGAGAATTTTTATCTCTAACATATTGCGAAGACCACCGAGAGCAATATCCCCTGCAAATGCATCAAACTCAACCATTCTGAACGCTCCTTTCAATCAAAATACAATTATGATTTTATCATAAAACTAAATTTCAGTCAACATTTTTAAATTTTTCTAAAAGATTTCCCCTTACTTCACCTGCAAGATAAAGTGACCCTACAACAAATAACATATCGTCTTCTGCAACCTGATTCTCAACTAAATCTACAGCAGAATTTGCATTGTCACAGCAAATAACGTTGTGGCAATATTTTTTTGCTATTTCAGCTAAAGCTTCAGCCTTCATTGCCCTTGGATTTTCTGGGGTTACAGCAACAAATGTATCAGCCTGAGAAATCAATGGTTTTAAAGAAGCCTCAACTGCCTTGTCATTCATCATACCAGCAATAACAAAAAGTTTTTTGTCATTATTAAAACATTCTTTTACTGCTTCATAGAATGCTTTTGCGCCATCCTCGTTATGACCACCGTCGAGAATAACCAAAGGCTTCTTCGAAATAACCTCTACCCTTGCAGGTAGAATTGTTTTTCTTATACCATCTTTTATATTTTGCTCTGTAATATTATAACCTTTATTTTTCAAAACATTAACTGCTTCAATAACTGTAGTCATATTCTGCACCTGATGTGTGCCAGACATACTTGTTTCGTACGCTTGTTTTTTATAATTGAAATGCATTCCGAAAATGCTTTGCTCTGTTTTTTCGATTTCACTTTGCATTGGAATTATAAGAGTGTTATTTTTCTCTTTACAAATTTCTTTAATTACACGCAAAGCATTTTCTGTTTGACCATATGAACAAACAAGCGTACCATTTGGTTTAATTGTACCACATTTTTCGAATGCAATTTGTTCTATTGTGTCGCCTAAAACACCTGTGTGGTCTAAAGAAAGAGACGTAATAACATTTACAAGTGGTGTTTCTATTACGTTTGTAGCGTCAAGTCTGCCACCTAAACCAACCTCTAAAACGAGCACATCTACATCTAGCTTATTAAAGCATAAAAACGCAGTAGCAGTAAGTGCTTCAAATTCTGTTATTTGTGCACCTTTCTCTGACATTTTTTCTATTTCAGGCTTTATAATTTCCACACACTGAGAAAACAAAGCCTTATCAATCGGCTTACCGTTATATTGCACTCTTTCGAGAAAATCGGTAACATAAGGCGAAGTGTAAAGCCCAACATTATACCCAGCTTCAATCAAAACGTTTGAAATTGCTGTAGACGTTGAACCTTTGCCGTTTGTACCTGCAACGTGCACACATTTAATATTTTTATGTGGATTACCTAAAATTTGCAACAAGGTATCCATCCTGGAAAGTCCTGGATGGATACCAAATTTTAGTAAAGAATGAATATAATCTAACGCCTCACAAAATGTCATTGAAGCTTTGAGAGACTTTCTTGAAGCATAGCTATTTTTGCTTTATATTTCTCCTGAGATTCACGTTGTGCTGCAACAACTTTTTCAGGTGCTTTTGCCATAAAGCCAGGGTTATTGAGTTTGTTTTCTACAAATTCTAAATCCTTTTTAACTGCCTCTAATTCTTTGTTGAGTCTAGCTTTTTCTGCTTCAAAATCAACAAGCTCATTAAGCGGAATATAAATTCTTGCTGCTTCTGTAATAACTGAAACTGCGCCTTCGATTTCTGATTCATATTTAGCTTCTACTTCTACCTCTGAAGCTGAAGCAAGTCTTGTGAAAAATGCAGAACCATTTTTGAAGTCTTCAGTGTGTTTTGTTTCGATGTAAAGCTTTGCTTTCTTTGATGGTGGAACGTTCATTTCTGCACGACGATTACGAATAGCCTTAATTGCAGTCATAATTCTTTCCATAGCCTCAACTTCTACAGTGAAGTTAAGAGATTCATCATATTTACACCAGTCTGAAAGCATTATTGTTTCGCCCTCGTGAGGGAGTGCCTGCCAGATTTCTTCTGTAATAAACGGCATAAATGGGTGAAGTAATTTAAGTGTATTAGACATTACGTAAACAAGAACTGCTTTTACTGTCTTTTTAGCCTCAACATCTTCACCATTAAGACGAATTTTTGCAAATTCGATATACCAGTCACAGAATATATCCCAGATAAAGTCATAAAGATTCTGCACAGCAATGCCTAACTCAAAGTTATTGAGTGAGTTTGTAACTGTTTTTACAAGGTTATTGAATGTGCTTAAAATCCATTTGTCTTCTATTGCAAGATTCTGTGGAATATGTGGTGCTGGTTCTTCATCATCAAGATTCATAAGTATGAAGCGATTAGCATTCCAGAGCTTATTAGCAAAGTTACGGCTTGCTTCAATCTTTTCATCTGAGAAACGCATATCGTTACCAGGGCTGTTCCCTGTTGCAAGTGCAAATCTCAAAGCATCAGCACCAAAAGTATCGATAATCTCAAGTGGGTCAATACCATTACCTAATGATTTTGACATTTTTCTACCCTGAGCATCACGAACAAGACCGTGAATAAGCACAGTGTCGAAAGGTGCTTTACCTGTATATTCTAATGCTGAGAAAATCATACGGCTAACCCAGAAGCCGATTATATCGTAACCAGTAACGAGTGTATTTGTTGGATAGTAATGGCGTAAATCCTCTGTATCATTTGGCCAACCAAGTGTCGAGAATGGCCAGAGAGCAGAGCTGAACCATGTATCAAGTGTATCTTCATCCTGTTTAAGATTTGTACTACCACACTTTGAGCACTTCTCTACTGTTTCTCTTGAAACATCCATATTACCGCAATCTTCACAGTACCATGCAGGAATTCTGTGACCCCACCACAACTGACGTGAAATACACCAATCACGAGTACCGCGCATCCAGTTAAGGTAGTTTTTAGTAAATCTTTCAGGAACGAAAGTGATTTCACCTTTTTCTACAGCTTCAATAGCTGGCTCTGCAAGTGGAACCATACGTACAAACCATTGTTTAGAAACCATTGGCTCAATTGTTGAGTGGCAACGATAACAAGTACCAACCTCATGCTTTAATGGTTCAATTTCTTTAATATAGCCACCAGCCTTTAAATCCTCAAGAATAGCCTTGCGAGCTTCTAAAGTTGTCATACCTGCGTATTTACCACAGTCAAGAACCTCTGGTTCATCTGCTGCAGCTTTGCCACTTTTAATAAGCTCGTCTGCTATACGCTTATCCTCTGCACCTGTAAGACGACCATCGTATGTGAAAGTACGAACTACAGGCAAGTTGTTACGTTTACCAACCTCAAAGTCATTAGGGTCATGTGCAGGGGTAATTTTAACTACACCTGTACCCTTTGTCATATCTGCATGTTCATCACAAACAATAGGAATTTCTTTATTTAATAATGGAAGAATTACGTGACAGCCGTGAAGGTGTTTATAACGCTCGTCTTCTGCATTGATTGCCACTGCAGTATCACCAAGCATTGTTTCAGGACGTGTTGTTGCAAGCTCTAACTTTTCGCCTGTTTCTTTAACTGTGTATAAAAGATGCCAGAAGCTACCATCTTTTTCTTCATACTCAACCTCTGCATCAGAAATTGATGTATTACAGCAAGGGCACCAGTTAACCATACGGTTACCACGATAGATAAGGTCTTTTTCATAAAGACGGCAGAAAACCTCGTTAACTGCTTTGTTGCAGCCTTCATCAAGTGTAAAACGCTCTCTGTCCCAGTCGCAAGAAGAACCCATCTTCTTTAACTGTTCAACAATTCTGCCACCGTATTGTGCTTTCCAATCCCAAGCTCTCTCAAGGAACTTTTCTCTGCCAAGGTCTTCTTTTGTAATACCCTCTTTACGCATTGCTTCAACAATTTTTGCTTCTGTTGCAATTGATGCGTGGTCAGTACCAGGAAGCCATAAAGTATCGTAGCCAGACATTCTCTTCCAACGGATAAGAATATCTTGCAAGGTGTTATCAAGAGCATGTCCCATGTGAAGCTGACCTGTGATATTTGGTGGTGGAATAACTATTGTATAAGTCTCCTTGCCCTCTTCACGCTTTGCATGGAAGTATTTACCATCAAGCCAGGATTTATAAATACGGTCCTCAACATTTTTAGGGTCGTATTGCTTTGCGAGTTCTTTTTTCAAAAGAAACTCCTCCTTATTAAAATATAATTGTATTTAAAATTCTCTTTATTATCCCACATAAGACAAAAATTGTCAATAAAAATTAGCTTTTTAAAATTCATAAATATTCACAATATAATTATAAATTACCTTGATTTTTTTAAAATAATGATATATAATGTTCTTTAGTACTAAAATGGTAAAAAAAGGGGTTTTATTATGGACGCAAGAATTCCTAAGAAAAGTGCTTTCAAGTTCTTTTTATTATCAATTATTACACTTGGCATTTACGCTATCGTTTTCTGGCATAAACTAGGTAAAAACGTTAACACTCTTTGCGAGGGCGACGGCAAAAAAACTATGAAATATGGTTTCGCATTCTTCCTTAGCGTTATTACTGTCGGTATTTATGGTATAATATGGAAGGTTAAGCTTGCTGAAAGGCTCAAGGTTAACGCTGAACGTTATGAGCTTATGATTCCTGAAGGTGGAACAGAAGTTGCTCTTTTCAGTACATTAGGTATTATCGCTCTTGGTGCAGGTATTCCAATTTCAAGCTATATAATTATTAAGAATTACAATATGATAGCTAGTGCATTTAACGCATACAATGAGCTCCCTGAGCCAGAGGATGAATATGTTGATTTATTCAGTGATAATGAAGTTTTAGATTTAGATGGTGTAGAAGAATAAAAACAAACTCCCGAGAATCGGGAGTTTATTTTTATTCATTTAATAGTGAAAAGTTTATACACAATTATAATCAAGGCGAAGCCTTCCGAAACTATTCACTATTCACTATTACTTATTCACTAAAAAATCCGTTGCTTTCGCAACGGATTTTTTATATTATGCTTTCGCGCTTTCGTATTCCTCAACAATTCGTTTTGCTTCCTCTAAAGCAGCTGCTTTTTCGTTTCTTCTAGCTTCAACTCTTTCAACGAATTCTGAAATATCTTTGTATTTAACTGGTTCGTCTGCTCTTTTAATAAGAACATCAATAACGATTCCTGCTACAAATCCTAATATAACAAGGAATCCACCAACTGAAAGCGAACCGTGATACATATCACCAAACACACCAGACATCTGAGTTGTGAAAATCACAAAGCTAACCATACTAAGAGCTGTAAAAATAATACCTAATGTTGAAAGTGTGATATTTCTGTCTCCACCATTTGTTTTTGGTGAACAAGAAACTGAAATTACAGGAATTCTTACTATTGCAATAACTGCTGCTAAGAATATGTAAACTATTGAGAGCACATAGAAAATAAATGCTACTCTTGTTAAATCTGACCCTGTAATCATATCAATAAGAACTTCAAAATTAAGTTCCATCACAACATCCATTACAACATTGAGAATTGAAACATTCATATCTATTGATTTAAAAGGTAAATTTGCTTCAACGTGAACAAGTGGTAAGAAAAGCATACCAATTGGTAAGAAAAGAAGCACCAAACGAACAATTGAAAGTTTTGTACCTATGAATGCAAACTTAATTCTGTCGATTTTAGGTTGCATCTGAACGTGCTCTGCTTCAGCCTTGTCAGCATCCTCAGCGAGTCTTTCCTGATGGTTGTAATACATAAGATTAACACCACAACCAGGGCAATCTGCTTTAAAATCGGTAAATTTAAGTCTATATCCACATTTAGGACAGTTAGCCATAACTTTATCCCCTATCTATAAAAAATACAATATTATCTTAGTCATTATAACACAGTATTTTTACATTTTCAATAAAATTTGCAATCTTTTTTTAGATTTTTTATAAGATTATTAAATCAGTTTAAAAAATCCTCATTGAGTGTAAGTCCAAAGTCCTTTGCAAGTTCTCTGAAGCCTGCATCTGTAATGCTTTGTTTTATGCCACCCATTGACTGAACCTTAACATAGATTTCTGCTGCTTTTTCTATTGTATCCATAAGACCAAAAGTAAGGTCAAAGTCTACACCAGAACAGAAAACACCGTGATGTGCCCAGAGAATTGCATCAAACTTTTTCATAAGCTCTGATGAAGCAATTGCAATTTTTTCGCCACCAGGAACCATCCACTCTACTACACCGATACCTTGTGGAAAAATAACAGGACATTCTGTCATCATTTCCCAGAGTAAGTGCGTAATAATTTTTGAATCAAGTGGTAAAACGAATGTAATTGCAATAGCATTTACTGGGTGAGCATGATAAATAACTCTGTGTTCACCATTAGTAGCTGTAAGCTTTACAGAATGATTCATAAGGTGAGCTGGTAATTCACTTGTTGGTCTGCCACCTGCTACAAGACCCCAAACAATTCTGTAATTTTTACCTGTATCATCAACCTCAACAATACAGATATTTTCTTCTGTAGCACTCTTGATATTACCAAAGAATTTACCACTACCTGAAACTAAAAAGTACTCATTTTTAAGATTTTCAACTGTTGCACCAATAGGTGTAAATTCTCTTGAAAAGTCGAGTAAAGCTTTTACGCTTTCAATTTCTTCTTTTTTAATTCTATAAGAGAGATTACCACCGTTTCTTTCGTGCCAGCCTCTTTCATAGCCCTCGTTAGCCATTTTTACGTAACCTTTTACAAATGGTGCTTCTAATACTGAATTGTACATTTTATTAACCCCTATCCTTTAATACTTCATTTTCATATTTTAATACTTCATCGTACCAATCAAATTTAGATGGTACATTGTTACGATTGCAGAATTCTTCCCACACATCGAAAAGTGGAAGTGTTTTAAACTCTTCTGAAAGAGCAAACATCTTTGTAAAATCGCCCTTATCCTGACAGCTCTTCAACTCACTAAACGGTGTAAGAAGCGCAGATAAAAGTGCTTTTTGAAGATTTCTGAAGCCTATTACCCAGGCAGCAACACGATTTATTGAAGCATCAAAGAAATCAAGTCCTATAAATGTTCTATCCAAAGCATTACAACGAACAAGCTCTTTTGCCATTTCTTTTAATTCATCTTCAAATGCTACAACATGGTCACTATCCCAGCGCACACCACGTGTAACGTGAAGTGCAAGGTTTTCCGAGAATAAAAGAAGTGACGGAATTTTATCTGAACAAACTTCTGTTGGATGGAAATGACCATTATCAAGAAGGCACATTACATCATTTTTAGCCGCATAGTTCATATAAAACTCGTGTGAACCTACCGTGTAAGATTCTACACCAATACCAAATACCTTTGACTCAACTGAATCCACAAGGTATTTTTTATCGTATTTAACAGAGAAAATTTCATCAAGAGAAGCTTTAAGGCGTTCTCTTGGGCCGAATCTGTCAGCAGGAACTTCTTTGTATCCATCAGGAATCCACACATTATTAAGACAGGTGATTCCTAATTCTTTACCAATATATGCACCAATTTCTCTCATCGCTTTACAATGGTCAATCCAGAAGCGTCTTACTTTTTCATCAGGGTGACTTAAAGTAAGCCCATCTGCAGCCATAGGATGCGAGAAAAGTGTAGGATTAACATCAATACCTAAACCACGTTCTTTTGCAAAATCAATCCATTTCTGAAAATGTTTAGGCTCTAATTTATCACGAGAAACCTTTTCATCTGTAATTGCATAAATTGCGTGAAGATTGATTTTATGAGTACCTGGTATGAGCTTTAAAGCCATATCAATATCACTCATTAATTCCTCAGGCGTTCTTGCTTTACCAGGATAATTACCCGTTGCCTGAATACCACCTGAAAGGGCATCATTGCTTTCAAAACCATTTATATCATCGCCTTGCCAACAATGCATTGATATTTTTGTTTTGCTAAGCGTTTCTAAAGCTTTTTCTGTATCAATACCAAAAGAAGCATAAATTTCTTTTGCACTTTCATATCTTGAATTCATGATTTTTTCACCTTATTTTTTTGAAATTGCAATTTTTGCTTTTGCTACAATATTTTCAGCATCAAGACCATAGAGATGTAATAACTCTACCGCTGGGCCTGATTTACCGAATTCATCGTTAACACCAACACGAATAACAGGAACAGGACATTCCTCTGCAACTGCCTCTGCTACTGCACTACCGAGACCACCGATTATATTGTGTTCTTCTGCTGTAACAATACAACCTGTTTTCTTTGCAGCTTTTACAACTGCCTCTTTATCAAGAGGCTTGATTGTGTGCATATTAATAAGCTCTACAGAAATGCCTTCTGCTTCAAGTGTTTTTGCAGCTTCAATTGCTTCATTAACCATAAGACCAGTTGCAATTATTGTAACATCAGAGCCTTCTCTTAATGTAACAGCTTTACCGATTTCAAACTTATAATTTTCGTCAAATACTCTTGGCACAGCAAGTCTGCCAAATCGCATATAAACAGGACCATCGTGCTCAGCAGCCGCAAATACAGCCGCTCTTGCTTCAATATCATCAGCAGGGTTAATAATAACCATACCAGGAATTGAACG
>CALFTN010000070.1 GCA_937916395.1 uncultured Clostridia bacterium
GTGGAGCAAATTCAACTTCTTCTGTACGTGTTGCGCCACATTCACAAGTAAAGAGTTTTGTACCGTGTGTAATACAGGTTGATTCTTTTGTAATTACACCTGCGTCGTAAACGTGGTCTGTCTCTTCTTCGTGAATGCTTATGGAATCAATAAAATATGAACCATTTACATATCTTACAAGAACTGTAAAGCTTCTTGTAGTAAGTCCAGAAATGAAATCTGCTGTGTAAACAAACAAACCGTTTTTATACTCTAAAAGTTCATTTTCAATTATTCCGTTTGGCGTTTTGAAAGTATAAACTTTAATTAAACCTGTCTTTTCATCGTACATAGGTGAAGAAGTAAAATCAAATCTTTCAGGGTCAAAAGAAGAATAAGTCACTAATGATTTAGCCTCATCTATTAAAAGATAGGTATAATTACCATTTTCATCTGAATACTCACCCCAATCCAAGTAAAAACTACACATTGTTAAGACATCATCAACTGCTGTTCCTGTAATTGGACCAGAAGGTATACCCTTAAATGTTCTGCCATAAAAGCTTTCTGAATATCCGTCTGCATAAAGACCGATTATATAAGGAGCATAATGCATCATATAATCATTCAATGATATGCTCAAAGGAATCCAATTATTATTTTCAAGAACATTACTTCTTAAATATTTTCCATCGAATTCTAAAACAAATTTATAATTTACAAGAGTCTTTTTCTCTGAATCATATTCAGCATAAAGCCTTCCTTGGAATACACGTCCTGTATCAGTATGTAAGTAAAACCACATAGATTCTCTCACGTTGTAATAAGCTGGTATTTCTAATCTGATAACTTTATGAGTCTCTTTTGTGCCATCGGCTTTAGTTAATATGATGTTTAATTCATTTTCACCACTGATTTCAAGATCAGTATATGGATTAGGTATAATTTCAATATTTGCTTCTGTTTCAAACTCGCCATATTGCACTTTAATTTTATTTTCTTTTCCTACCACATATCTGTTTGAATAACCATCTTGAGTATCATAGACCTCAAACCGCAAGCCATCTATATATTCATAAGCCTGAACACCCTCAAAGGTTTTTGTTGAACCATCTTCATAGGTCACTTTAACTGTAAAAGTCAAAATATTATATACATAGTAGTAATAAAAATCTTCGCAGATTTCTTCACCGTTTTCATCTTCTATACACTCGCTAACCCACTCGCCATGTGTATTCTCAAGCAACGGATTTTCTGGAATAACTTCTACAGACTTGATTATTGTAGAAGATGGTTGTGGATTTATTTTGAAATCCAAATCAAGAACTCTACCTAAAACCCATACTTTTACAGTGTTTTCACCCGCACTAAATTGCGTTTCATACTGGTCACAAAGTAAAGTGCAATCAAAATCAGTTGTTCTTAATAAATCAATGCAACTGTAAACTTCTGTTTTACCATCTTTATATGTAACAGTTACTGTTGGTTCAAGTTTTTCTAAATCGTAGTAGAAAAATTCAACTCTTTCTTCATCATAATAATAATCCTGATGACCATCAACATTTTCAGTTAATTCTTTAGTTGCTGCTATTTCAACCTTTTCAATCGGATCTTCTTCTATTGAGAAAACGAAGTCTGCTTTTTTGCCCATAAAACCTACATAACCAGATAAATCATCTCCTGGCTGAAGTGTAGATGTATTCGCCCCAACATAAAACTCGCCATCCATATTCATCATTTCTGCATAAGAATATGTTTTAGAGGTTCCATTAGTATAATACACTGTTACATTTGGATAGGTTTTTTTTACATCATATTTAAAATAGCCTTCGCCAGTTTCATAATCAGTCACTTCGAAATAACCATCACGATTTTCAATTAAGGCTCTTGTAGGTTCAGCTGTAATTTTAACTACAGTGTTTGGCTCAATTTTAAACTTGAACTCACTTTCAATACCCATAAAGGTTGCTAAACCTGTATATTCTTCACCAATATACAACTCGTCTGCTTCATAATCAAAAAATAAATCAAAACAATAAGACTCACCGAAAGTTGCATACAATTCATTCAAAGTATATGTAACAGGTGTTTCGTTGTTTTTTAATTTAACAGTAACTTTTGTTGTATCCAACGACCAGTCAATAGCATAAGCGTTAACATAAGGTGTATCACCTTCCATGTCATAAGTGCCACAAGGTGTTTCAATACCTTCTCTTAAAGGTCCTACTGCAACTGTAAATGATTCAATTGGAGATTCAATTACTGCAAAATCAAAATCTGAAGTTGCTATAACATCCCAATACCACTCGTCTGACTCCGCATCGTAAAGTTCATCATACAACTCAAATACTGCTTTATAAGTACCAGCGCCTAATTGTGTTGAACTAACTTCTTCTGGGTAAATTTCATAGCCATATTTGCCAGTGTCACAACAATAATCATCAAATTCAATTAATGACATATTTTCTACACTGCCATCACTATAGGTTAATGTTAAATCAACGGAATTATAAAAGTGCCAATCATAGAAACTTCCGTCATCATTCTGATAAATACCTACATTTAACATTAAAGGGCTTGTAGCCTTGGCTTCTACATCTACAATTGTTACTTCTTCTGCTTCAGCAGCTAATGCTGTCATTGGCAAATTAGAAAAAACAATAAACATAGCAAGAACTACATAAAGAATTCGCCTTTTCATTTTTATCACCTCATACAAATATTAATAGTCATACTATCATAAGGTAAATTATACGCCTATTGATAAAATTTTACAATGCACAGATGTCATAAAATGTGGGTTTAATTTTTGTTGAAAATTAAACTTAGTGTGGCTGGTGTAGTAGGGGCAGACCTTTGGTCGCCCGAACTTTAGTGCTGAGTGCTGAGTGCAAAGTGCTGAGTTGAGGGACCTGCGGTCGGGCTGCCGTAATTATAAATGAACAAAACAACTACATTCTCGCATTTAAAGATTATGTTTAAATCTAAAAATGAACGAATGTAGTTGCTGTCATAGATATTTAATTATAATCAAGCCGTAAGGCTTCCGAAACTCAGCACTCAGCACTAAAAATTTCCTCTCCACTAGCCATACTAGCCATACTAGCCAACTAGCCACACTAACCACCTACAGCGTCACCGTAATAAGCCCAACAGTTATACAGAAATATGCTAAATAAACACAAAGCAAAATCGCGCCCTGCCAACGCATAAATTTTCTTGTTATAAACGATGGCACGAGTGTGAGAAGTGTTACAACTGCACAGATTGAAATATCAATAGCAGATTGCTCCCAGCTCAGAGTAAGCGAACCACCTGCAATAAGTGTGGAAAGTGGTAAAATCAACGATAAATTTATAACATTAGCACCAACTATATTGCCAAAAGAAACTGAATACTGTTTCTTAGCGAACGCTGAAATAGAAGTTATAAACTCTGGCAATGATGTGCCCAAGGCTATAACAGTTGTTGAAATAACTCTTTCGCTAACGCCAAAAATCGTTGCTATTTCGCCACCGGTATGTACTAAAAGCTGTGAACCAAAAACCATAAAAAAACCACTTAAAAGGAATTTTAAAACATCCTTTTCATGATTTCTTCGTTTTAAAATCCGTTCTTCTTCAGCCACATCTTCACGTGATTTATATTTAAAGGCATCTGGCACGCGATTTTCATAACCTGATTTTATATTATGAATTATAAATGCACCAAATATAACAAGTAAAATAATTGCACTTATAAAATTAATTTCACGCGTTATTCCGCAATAAACTAAAACACCTACTGATAATACCATTAATACACTTTCAAAAAGGTACTCAAGTCTTTTAAAAAGTGTTGGCATATAAATAAACGAAATAGCAATCATTACACAGAAATTTGCCGTTACGCTACCGACAGAAGTACCAAAAGCCATATCTGGCATACCTTGTGCCGAAGAAAAAATTGAAACAAAAATTTCTGGTAATGTTGTTGCAATGCTCACAAGTGTTGCACCAATTATAAACTTTGGAATTCTTGCAACAGTTGCAATGCGGGTAGCACTATCAACAAAAACGTCGCTACCCTTTACGGTTAAACCAAGACCAATAACAAATAAAAATACCGCTAAAGCTATTGTCAATTTTGCCACCCTCCTTCACACACAAATAAATTACTTTTCAAGATGTTATCACAAATAAAACACTATGTCAACAGATTACTATTTTTTCTAATAAAATACTTTTAAATAACAATTTTTCGTGATATTATAGAAGCATAATCTTTTAGGAGTGATATAAAAATGAAAACCTTTCTTTTTCAGGGCGATTCAATTACAGATGCAGACAGACAGCGTGAAAACATTTTAAATTACGGATATGGATACCCAAATATTGTCGCTGCAAAATATCTTGAAGAGAATCACAATGAATATAAATTTATAAATAAAGGTATAAGCGGAAACAGAATTGTTGACCTTTATGCAAGAATTAAAATAGACCTCATTAACTTAAAGCCTGATTATTTAAGTATCTTAATTGGCATAAATGATGTGTGGCACGAAATACAGTCACAGAATGGTGTTGATAATAAAAAATTCAAAAAGGTTCTTTCAATGCTTATTGAAGAAGTAAAGGAAGCATTGCCTGATATTAAAATTATTATGCTTGAGCCGTTTGTACTTAAAGGACCAGCAACAGAAGAAAACTGGGACGAATTTTACAGCGAAACCAAACTAAGAGCACAATCTGTAAAAGAAGTAGCAGAAAAATATAATTTAAGCTTTGTTCCACTACAGGATAAATTCAATGAAGCGACAAAGGATACCGAAACAACATATTGGCTCGCTGACGGTGTTCACCCTACCCCTGCAGGTCACAATCTTATTGCAAAAGAGCTTATTGCAGAGTTTGAGAAAATAAAATAGTTGTTGGGTGTTGGGTGTTAGGTGTTAGGTGTTAGGTGTTAGGAAATAGGAAATAGGAATTAAAAAAATTCTATCATTTTAAGTTTATCGTAAACTAAAAATGATAGAATTTGTTTTTTATTTTTAATTTTAATCCCAATAGGTTATGTGCTCCACGATGCCATTTTCCGTAATCCACACACTTTGTTCGCCATATTCACTGCCACCATTTTTCAGGAATGTGACTTCATATTCTTTTGGAGTCCATCCTTCACCAAAATATTCAACCGATATTTCATCATATTCAACTGTACAAAGTTTTTTGGCAATTTCTATAGCTTCCGCTTCACTATCAACAAAGCATTCACTTGCTGTTTTCTTTAACAATTTTTCTTGTGCTTTGATTTCACATTTTGTTTGAAGCGTACCCCTGATTTCACCCTCATTATGCATTAAGTAATTCCAAAGATATGACGGGAATTTTTCATGAATATCTTCCCAGTAAACCTCACCATCTCCCGGATACCAGAACTCTATCAATTCGTAATTGCCATCAGAATATTCTGCAGTAATAGCACTCACTCCACCATATACACTTCTGTGATTGCACTCTACAACACCATTATTAACAGCATATCCATTTGAACGAGAAACCATATAAAATGTAGTCAAATCGTTTTTCTCTCTGACTTCTAAAACCGTAAAAGCAGTACAATAATAATCAATATTAATTCTGTCATTACTGCATTTTGCTCTTTCTAACAATTCTTTTTCAATAAACTTATATTGTTCCTCTGTTATTTCTGATTTATATTCCTGATATCCAACAAAAGATGAATTACCCGAAAATGACACAAAAGACATTGAAAAGCAAACAACTACACCAACCAGAGCAAGCCACACCTTTGGTTTCTTATAGTTTAAAATAGATTTAATTCTACTCGCTACTGCATTTTCACTGAATGCAAGTGGACAAGTAACAATTCTTTTTTTAGCACTACTACAATTTATAAGTGCCTTTGAATAAAACTTTTTATAAAAATCAGTAGTTCTTTTTAAAACTTTTGCATCGCAAGCTAATTCTATATCTTTGCAAAAAAGATTAAACGCCAACCACATAACAGGGTTAAACCAATAAATACTTAATAATAAATAACCAATCAACTTCCAGATGTGGTCGCCACGCTTTATATGAGCCTTTTCGTGCAGTATTACACATTCCATATCACCACCATTTAAATTTGATGGAATGTAAATTTTTGGTCTTATTATTCCTAAAACAAAGGCTGTGTCAATGTGGTCACAAATCATTACATTATTCTTTAATGGTGTTGCTTCTTTTATTTTTATACGAAGTATTATAAAACTTATAATTGCATATAAAAACATAGCAATTACACCAATAAACCATACAACAATTGCAACATCGAAAAATTTCTGCATAGGTGTTACAAGTGCATCTGGTTCAGGTGTAAAATTCTTCTCGATAATTGGATTCAGTACAGAATTAACCGTTTGAAAACCTGTATCTATTCCAGGAACTTTGGTTTCTGTAATGTTTACAGGAACAACACCGAGATTTGGGACAATACTCAATTTACTTGACGGCAAATAATATTGACTCACCAACCTTAAAGCAACAAATAACCACATAAAAAAGCGTTGTGATTTTGGTGCTTTTTGCATTAACCATCTTAAAATAACTACCGCTAAAACAATCCACGATGCAGCATAGCTTAAATCCATTATAAGAATTAACTGTTCTTCTAAATTCATTATTATTCCCCCTTATAAGAATCAACTATCTGACGAAGTTTTTCAACTTCTTTCTCTGTCAGCTTTTTACGCGATGTAAAAGCCGTTAAAAATGCAGGCAAAGAACCAGAAAAAGTTTCATCAATAAACCTTTCACTCTGAACTGAATAAAACTCATCTTTTGAAACAAGAGAAGTTACTATACCTTTATTGTTCTGAAAAAGACCTTTATCACAAAGTCTTTTTAAAACTGTGTAGGTGGTTGACTTTTTCCACTTCAGAATTTCTTCACTTTTCTTTGCAAGTTCGGGTGAAGCTATTGGCTCGTTCTCCCATATAATATCAGCAAATTTTGCTTCAACAACGCCCATCTGATATTCAACCATTTTTCTAACCTCCATTCTACATCTGTAGACCATAATCATTCTACACTATGTAGAATAAAAAGTCAAGCACTTTAATTGCAAATATGCAATTAAAGTGCTTTTTACTATACCAATATTGGTTTATTTTGATTTTCAGGCTCGGCAACTCGCAACTGAAAGTCTCTGTTAACAAGAGCGCCCATTTCTAAAAGTGCATTTATTGATGTGTTATAAGCTAAGTGTGG
Source organism: uncultured Clostridia bacterium (assembly GCA_937916395.1). Taxonomy (GTDB): domain Bacteria; phylum Bacillota; class Clostridia; order Oscillospirales; family Acutalibacteraceae; genus DTU089. The sequence continues at coordinate 7,230 of CALFTN010000070.1, forward strand.
TGTGTTATTTTCTTCACTTAAATGAGCAAGAACAAACTGCGTTGTGCCTTTATTCACTAATGCTCTCAAGACCTCTGCACAAGCGTCGTTTGAAAGATGCCCTTTGTCTGAGAGAATTCTTTTTTTAAGTTCATAATGATAATCACCATTTTTCAGCATGTTAACATCGTGATTAGACTCAATATAAACAAGATTACAGCCTTTAATCTTATTTATGATTTCTGGTGTTACAATTCCTGTATCTGTAGCAACAGCTACTTTTGAAACGCCATCACTACCTGTTACTGTATAACCTCTGCCATCAGCACAATCGTGTGAGGTTTTAAAAGGATTTATAAACATTCCGTTAATCTCAAAACCACTATCATCCAAAGTAAAATCTTTGTGACATTCTGTTAAAACACCTTTTTGTCTTAAACTAAGAAGTGTTCCTGCTGAAGCATAAACAGGTATGTTATTTCTTTTTAAAAACACCGATAAGCCCTGAATGTGGTCGCTATGCTCGTGTGTTAAAAACACTGCCTTTATCGCATTTTCTTCAACGCCAATTTTACAGAGCATTTCTCTTGTTTGCTTGGCACTTCTGCCTACATCAATTAAAATACCATTATTATTTTCACCTATGTAAACAGAATTGCCGCTACTTGAAGAAAATAGCGGACAAAACTTTATCATATTAAATTACTCCTCGTCGAATACTTCTCGCTCAATATCAACGCCAACAGCTTTAAGCTTTTCGACAATTTTTTCATACCCACGGTCAATTAAATTAACATTTGTAACTGTTGTTGTGCCTTTTGCCATCATACCAGCAATAACCATTGCTGCACCAGCTCTTAAATCATCTGCTTCAACAGGCGCACCTTTAAGATTTTCAACGCCTGTAATAATTGCAGTTTTACCATCAACAATTATATTAGCACCCATTCTCTTTAATTGTTGGGTGTATTTAAAACGGTTATCCCAAACGCTTTCTACAACATAGCTTGTCCCTTGACAGGTAGTAAGTAAAACAGCAATTTGTGGTTGCATATCTGTAGGAAAACCTGGGTGTGGTCTTGTTTTAACTCTGCAAGGATTTACTCTCTGCAAATCTGAAATAACACGAACACTCTCGTCGCCCTCAATAACAGTAACGCCACATTCCTCTAACTTGCTTGTTATTGACTCTAGATGCTTAGGGATAACATCCTGAATTGTAACATCGCCACCAACTGCAGCAACCGCCACCATATATGTGCCAGCTTCAATCTGGTCAGGAATTATAGAATAAGTGCATCCGTGCATATTTTGTGTACCACGGATTTTAATAACGTCAGTACCAGCACCACGAACATCGGCACCCATTGAGTTAAGAAAGTTTGCAAGGTCAACTATGTGTGGCTCTCTTGCCGCATTTTCAATAACAGTAAGACCTTTTGCTCTTACTGCTGCTAACATTACGTTAATTGTAGCACCAACAGAAACAACGTCCATATAAACAGATGAACCCATTAAATCATCTGCAGTAGCGCTTACAACAGCACTTTCAGTACTCACAGTAGCACCTAACGCTTCAAAGCCTTTAATGTGCTGGTCAATTGGTCTTTCACCAAAATAACAACCACCTGGCATTGAAACACTTGCTTCACCAAACTTGCCTAAAAGAGCACCTAAAAGATAATAAGAAGCTCTTAATTTACGTGTCATTTTATCAGGAATATTCTGAGAAGCATCAACATTTTTACCATCAATTATAACTACGCCTTCTTCAGATGTATCAACCTCTGCACCAATGTGACGTAAAATTTTTATCATCATCCTAACATCGCTGATATCAGGAATATTTTCAATTCTACAAGGACCATCAGCAAGAATTGCAGCAGGCATAATTCCTAAAACTGCATTCTTTGCACCGCTGATTTTAATTTCGCCGTGAAGCTTATTACCACCACGGATTACAAATCTTTCCACGTGCGGCACCCCAATCAATTTATTTTTATATATCAATAATAAGTAAAATTCAAAGTAAAATTACAAAATGACACACAAAGTCACTTTTATTATTATAACACTTTTAAGTACAAAATAAAAGAGTAAATTAGGTGAATAAAAGTAGTAAATATTATAAAATTAAGGTCTTTTTTTGTAATCAATATACAAAATTTTCTTTTTTATTCAAAAAAACAAGACGACGAGAACTAACCGTCGCCTTAAAATTATTGTGGAATGATTGCATTAGTAGTTATGTAATTCACACCCAAATTATACAGCTCTTCTAATGAAGCTAAATCGTCTACCGTCCACGCACAAAGAGTAAGACCCTGATTAATTGCTGTTTTTATTATTTCTTCATCGTTCTTTTTATGGTTAAATGCTAATTTATAGTTATTGTCTTTACTTGTCTTTATGTTTTCTTCTGTGATTTCTTCAACAAGATACCAGAGTTCTATATTCTCATCAAGTTCTCTGACTTTTTTTATCATTTCACTTTTAAAAGAAATAATAATTGCATTCTCTTTCAACTCATATTTCTCTAATAAATCCAAAATTTCTTGTAGTTTTTCTTTACTTCCATTTTTAATTTCTATCTGTGGAATAATTTTCATATCTTTACAGATAATAAGATATTCTTCTAAGGTTGGAATTTTCTGATTAGGGTAATAGTCAACATTTACGCCGTTATCTATTACATATTTCTGCAACTCTTCGTATGTTGCGTCTTCAATATTCTTATAGCCATTTGTTAATCTGAATATATTATCATCATGATAAATCACCCATACACCATCTTGGGTTAAATGAACATCACATTCAGTCGCATAAAAACCATATTCCCCCGCTTTTTCAAATGCAACTAATGTATTCTCAGGTGCAATACCAGAAAACCCACGATGTGCCGTGAGTTTAACATCTTCAATATTTTCTAAATTACTATCACTTAGTTTTTTAATTTCTGGTGCTTTGTAACCTAAGAATAAATCAGCTACATACACGCCACCGAAAATTATAATTGCAATAACAATAAGAATTGAAATGAGTTTAACTTTCTTTTTGTTCATTTTTTATTCCTCAATTTAAAAAATCCCATTCGCAAAAAACGAACGGGATTTTAAAACAAAATTAGATTAATTCAAGAATGCACATCTCTGCTGCGTCACCGCGGCGAGCTTCAGTCTTGATAATACGGCAATAACCGCCGTTTACATCTTTATATTTTGGAGCTACTTCGTTAAAGAGCTTTTTAACTACATCACTCTTAGTAATATAAGATGCTACTTGTCTTCTGTTATGAAGATTATCTTCCTTAGCAATAGTGATCATTTTTTCTGCCATTGCACGTACTTCTTTAGCACGAGTAACAGTAGTTGTCATCTTACCGTTTTCGATAAGAGCTGTAACCATGTTACGAAGCATAGCATTTCTATGGTCAGTTGTTCTGCCAAGTTTTCTTGTTCCGGGCATCTATAACACTCCTTTGCCGAAAATAGGGACTTATTCGTCCTCGTCTTGAAGAGTAAATCCGAGAGAAGCTAACTTGTTTACAACCTCATCAAGAGATTTTCTACCAAGATTTCTAACTTTCATCATATCGTCTTCTGTTTTGTTAATCAAATCTTCAACAGTGTTAATTCCTGCTCTCTTGAGACAGTTGAATGAACGAACTGAAAGGTCGAGTTCTTCAATTGTCATTTCAAGAACCTTTTCTTTTGCACTGTCATCTTTAACAACCATAATTTCTGTGTTTGAAACCTCATCTGAAAGGTCAACAAAGAGATTAAGGTGCTCTGTAAGAATTTTAGCAGCAAATGAAACAGCTTCTTTTGCAGAAATTGTACCATCTGTCCAAACTTCAATTGAAAGTTTGTCATAGTCAGTAATTTGACCAACACGAGTATTGTCAACAGTATAGTTAACTTTTAATACTGGTGAATAAATTGAGTCAATAGCAATAACACCAATTTCTGGAGCAAGAAGTTGCTTGTTTCTGTCTGAAGAAACGTAACCTCTGCCTTTATCTGCAGTAAGCTCCATAGCAACATGAGCACCATTATCAAGTGTAGCTATATGGTGATCTGGGTTGAGAATTTCAACTTCAGAATCTGTTTTAATATCACCAGCAGTGATTTCACCAGAGCCGTTTGCTTCGATATACATAATCTTAGGACCGTCTCCGTGAATTTTAAGAATAACGCCCTTAAGGTTAAGAACTATTTCTGTAACGTCTTCTTTAACGTTTGGAATTGTTGAGAATTCATGAAGAATACCATCAATTTTTACAGATGTAATTGCATAACCCGGTAATGAAGAAAGAAGTACACGACGAAGGCTATTACCTAAAGTTGTACCAAAACCTCTTTCAAGTGGTTCTACTACAAATACACCATGTGCTGTTTCTTCCATTGAATCAGAGAACTCAATTCTTGGTTTCTCAATACCGATCATACCAAACCCTCCTAAATTTTACACAGTTTAACTATGTTGATTTGTTCTTTGTCAAAGCCAAAAGGCTTTGACCTAAAGAGCTTTATTATTTTGAGTAGAACTCAACGATAAGGTGCTCTTCGATAGGAGCTTCGATTTGCTCTCTATCAGGAAGGTTTAATACCTTTGCTGTATTAGCATCACTATTTCTCTCAAGCCATGTTGGAACAGGACGTGAACCATTTGTTTCGAGAATGTTTTTGAAAGAATCTGTTGAAGCAGATTTTTCTTTTATTGAAATTGCATCACCTGGCTTACAAAGGTAAGAAGGGATGTCTACCTTACTGCCGTTAACACAGAAATGACCGTGAGTAACAAGTTGTCTTGCTTCTGCACGAGAATCTGCCCAACCAAGAAGATACACAATGTTATCTAAACGGCTTTCGCAAATTCTAAGAAGGTTTTCACCTGCTTGACCTGGTTTCTTTTCAGCCATAAGGAAATATTTGTGGAATTGTCCTTCAAGGATTCCGTAGTAACGTCTTGCTTTTTGTTTTTCACGAAGTTGAAGACCGTAACCAGAAATCTTTTTACGAGCCTGACCATGTTGACCAGGAGCGTAAGAACGGCGCTCTAATGCGCATTTGCCTGTATAACATCTGCTACCCTTTAAGAAGAGTTTTTGACCTTCACGGCGGCAGAGTTTACATACGGCACCTGTATATCTTGCCATAATTCGTTCCTCCTATATGTTATACACGTCTTCTTTTTGGTGGACGGCAACCATTGTGAGGAATAGGAGTAACGTCTTTAATAAGAGTAACTTCAAGTCCTGCAACTTGTAATGCTCTGATTGCAGCCTCTCTACCCGCACCTGGGCCTTTAACATAAACTTCAATAGTTTTCATACCGTGGTCAACAGCAACCTTTGCTGCTGTTTCTGCTGCTGTTTGTGCTGCGAATGGAGTAGATTTACGAGAACCTCTGAAGCCCATTTCACCTGCACTAGCCCAAGAAACTGCGTTGCCTTGAGTATCAGTAATAGTAACTATTGTATTATTGAATGTAGATTGGATATGAGCCGCACCACGTTCAATATTTTTACGCTCACGACGTTTGCGTGTTCCGGCACCTTTTTTGCCAGTTGCTTTTGTAGCCATTCTAATACCTCCCAGCCTTATTTCTTCTTGTTAGCTATCGTTTTCTTAGGACCCTTACGAGTACGAGCGTTTGTTTTTGAACGCTGACCTCTTACAGGGAGACCCTTACGATGGCGAACACCACGATAGCAACCGATTTCAACAAGTCTTTTGATATCGAATGCTGTTTCACGACGAAGGTCACCTTCAACCTTAACGTTGTGGTCGATATATTCACGTAATTTTGCTACATCATCTTCTGAAAGATCTTTAACTCTTGTGTCAGGATTAATGCCTGTAGCAGCAATAATGTCGCTTGCAGTCTTTGGACCTATACCATAGATATAAGTAAGACCGATTTCAATTCTTTTGTCTCTTGGTAAATCAACACCTGAAATACGCGCCATTTGTCAGTTGCACCTCCAAATATGGTTTACGTCAATTAGCCTTGACGCTGTTTGTGCTTAGGATTTTCACAGATAACCATGATTTTTCCCTTGCGTTTAATAACTTTGCATTTTTCGCAAATTTTCTTAACAGAAGGTCTGACTTTCATTTGAATACCTCCTAAAATTTAGCTTTCGCTTTTATAAATCATTTTGAACGCCATGTTATACGCCCACGTGTAAGGTCATATGGCGACATTTCGACTGTAACCTTATCACCTGGAAGAATACGAATGTAGTTCATTCTAAGCTTACCAGAAATGTGAGCAATTATTTTATGACCGTTTTCAAGTTCAACTTGAAAAGTAGTGTTAGGTAATGCTTCTAAAACTTTACCTTCAACTTCAATCATATCGTCTTTAGACATAACAAATACCTCCGTTGATTAAATCTCGTTTTTCAATCTGTTCAGTTCTTTTCTGAGTCTTTCGTTTCCTATTAAGAAACTCTCGTCGATATTAATGTTTAAGTTTTCAAGATGTTTAGGATTTTTTAACTTGGGTTCAGTTAATTTATGTTCCTTACCATCTGAAATATAAATCTTGTTATCTTCACAACCCAGAACTACTGATAATTTGTCTTTATCTCGTCCTTTTAGTGAACGAACTATGTTACCTCGTTTAAACATCTTAAAGCCTCGTCATAATTAACGGACCGTCACTTGTAATAGCAATTGTGTGCTCAAAGTGAGCGGAAAGTTTGCCGTCAGATGTTTTAACAGTCCAACCATCAGACATATTTTTTACAGATGCTTTGCCCTGATTTATCATGGGCTCAATGGCAATTGTCATGCCGGGTACCAAACGAATTCCTCTACCGGCTGTGCCGTAGTTTGGTACGGAAGGTTCTTCATGGAGATTAGTTCCTATACCGTGACCGGTATATTCCCTTACAACTCCGTAGCCACGTTCTTCGCAATAGCTCTGAATCGCATATCCTACATCACCTAATCTGCCGCCGGAAACTGCTTTTTTAATACCTACATAAAGGCTTTCTTCAGTTGTTTCCATCAGCCGCTTCGCTTCAGGTGAAACATCACCTGCACCGAAAGTGGCGGCAGTATCACCAGTAAAACCGTTGATACAGGCTCCGAGGTCGATACTTACTATATCGCCTGATTTTATAATGCGGGATTTACTCGGAATACCATGAATAACTTCATCATTTATGGAAATGCATGCAGATGCAGGAAAACCGTTGTAGTTTAAGAAAGTCGGGGTTGCGCCCTTACTTTTTATAAACTTTTTAACGATTTGGTCTATTTCGAAAGTAGAAACTCCCGGTTCGACCGCTTGACCTGCAACCTTCAGTGCTTCAGCAGAAATTCTGCAAGCCTCAAGCATAAGCTTGATTTCGCGTTCATTCTTCAGCACTATCATGCTTAATCCTCCAATACCTTAAGGATTTCTGCGGTAATTTCACCAATTGGCTTTGTACCTTCTACTATACGGAGCTTTCCGCATTTCTCGTAGTAATCCTTTAATGGTTCGGTTTGTTCGTGGTAAACACTTAATCTGTCAAGAACTGTTTCAGGAGCATCATCCTTACGGATTGTAAGCTCACCGCCACAGCTGTCACAAACGCCTTCAACCTTTGAAGGTTTATTCTGAATGTGGTAAGAAGCACCACACCCCTTACAAGTACGTCTGCCTGACATTCTGTTTACAACGTCTTCATCTGGAACTTCAATATCAACAACCTTGTCAATAATGATTCCCATATTATCGAGAGCTTCAGCCTGTGGGATTGTACGTGGGAAACCATCAAGGATGAATCCGTTGCCACAGTCACTTTCAGCTAATCTCTCCTTGATGATGCCGATAACAACATCATCAGGAACGAGTTTACCTGCTTCGATAAATTCTTTAGCTTTAAGACCCATTTCAGTACCATTTTTAAGAGCAGCACGAATAATGTTACCTGTTGAAATGGTTGGGATACTTAATTTTTCTGAAATAACTTCCGCCTGAGTGCCTTTACCAGCACCGGGTGCGCCGAGAAATATAAGTTTCATAGCATTTATTCCTTTCTAAATTAATCAAGGAATCCCTTGTAATGACGGAGCATCATCTGGCTTTCGAGCTGTTTAACAGTTTCGAGAGCAACACCAACCATAATGATGATTGAAGTACCACCGAGTGTGATATTCATTTCAGCACCAGCCAAAGATGTTAATTGTGAGAATACTGTTGGGAACAATGCAACTACGCTGAGAAGTAATGCTCCTAAAAGTATAATTCTTGAAATGATTTTTCCGATATAATCGGAAGTTGGTTTACCAGGGCGGATGCCTGGAATCATACCACTGTTTTTACGGATATTGTTTGCCATTTCAACTGGATTATATTGAATTGCTGCATAGAAGTAAGCAAAGAATATAATCATTAAGAAATAGAGAACGCCATAAACAACAGATGTTGGGCTAAACCAACCAAAGATTGTGTGCAAGAAGCTATCGTCTGAAAGCTTGTTAGCAACGAAAAGTTCAATTGTTGGTGGCAATGAAAGAATTGAACTTGCGAAAATGATTGGCATAACACCACTCATATTAACCTTAATCGGAATATGTGTGCTTTGACCGCCATACATTTTACGACCAACAACTCTTTTTGCGTATTGAACTGGAATTTTTCTTTCTGCATTATCCATCCAAACGATATATGCAATCATAAGGATGTAGCAAACAACTACAAACGGAGCAAGGAAGTAGTAAATACCACCTCTTGAGAAGTAACTGCCTACTTGTGGATTTGTACTGAAAAGCATTGAAGCTTCGGTAGGAATTCTTGAAATAATACCTGCAAAGAGGATTATTGAAATACCGTTACCGATACCCTTGTCATTGATTTGTTCACCGAGCCACATAACAAGTGCTGTACCTGCAGTAAGAACAAAGATAATAACAAGTGCCTGGAATACTTGTACAAATGTGTTATCACCTGTGTAAAGAACATATTTCTTTGCATTGAGGTAGATAAAGTATGCTGTACTCTGAAGAAGACCGAGTGCAATTGTTACGTAACGGGTAATTTTTGCAATTTTCTTTCTACCTTCTTCGCCTTCCTTTGAAAGTCTTTCAAGGTAAGGAATAGCAACAGTTAATAATTGAATAATAATTGAACTGTTGATATAAGGTGTGATTGAAAGTGCAAAAATTGTACCGTAGTTGAAAGCATCACCTGTCATCATACTTAAGTAGTTTAAGAATGTTGTACCAGCAGTTGGGTCAAGAAGACCAGTTGCAGGCATATCTATAAACGGAACAGGAATGTTTGAACCTATTCTGTATAAGAAAATGATGAATGCAGTGAATAAAAGTTTTTTTCTTAAATCGGGGATTTTCCATGCGTTAGAAAGAGTCTGAAACACGTCAAATCACCTCTGCCTTTCCTCCAGCAGCTTCAATTTTTGCCTTTGCTGCATCAGAATAAGCATTTACCTTAACAGTGAATTTCTTTGTGATATCGCCGTGGGCGAGTACCTTAACACCATCAAGTGTTTTATTAACAAGTCCTGCATTTTTGAGTGCTTCGATATCGATTACAGCACCATCTTCGAACTTGTTTTCAAGAGCAGCTAAGTTAACGATAGCGAACTCTTTACCGAAAATATTAACAAAACCTCTTTTTGGAAGGCGTCTTTGTAAAGGCATTTGACCACCTTCAAATCCAGGACGCATACCGCGACCTGCACGCGCCTTTTGACCTTTGTGACCCTTACCAGCAGTTTTACCCTGACCAGATGCAGGACCTCTACCGATACGTTTTACTGACTTTTTAGAGCCAGCTGCGGGTGAAAGCTCGTGAAGCTTCATTTTGAGCACCTCCTTGCTTATTCTTCTGTCACCTTAATAAGATGGGCAATTTTTCTGATTTTGCCTTGTGTCTGAGGATTATCAGGTTGTGAAGATACATCCCCAATTTTGCGAAGACCTAATGCATGAGCGGTGGCAATTTGGTCTTTCTTGCTACCAATAAGGCTTTTAACAAGTTTAACATTTAAGTTAGCCATTTAAGCCACCCTCCTTAATCTTTAAAATATTTTACTGACTTACCACGGATGTTAGCAACTTCTTCTGCATTACGAAGTTGTTTGAGACCGTCCATAGTTGCACGAACAACGTTGCAAGGATTGTTTGAACGAAGAGCCTTCGCACGAATATCCTTAATACCAACTGTTTCAACAACGGCACGAACGGGGCCGCCTGCGATAACGCCGGTACCGGGTGCTGCAGGCTTAAGAAGAACTACGCCTGCGCCAAACTTACCAATGATTTCGTGAGGGATTGTTGTTCCTCTGAGAGAAACCTTCATAAGATTCTTCTTAGCGTCGTAGATACCCTTACGGATAGCGTCGGGAACTTCACCTGACTTACCAAGACCGAATCCGATGATGCCGTTGCCGTCACCAACAACTACAAGAGCTGAGAACTTGAAAATTCTACCACCCTTAACTGTCTTTGATACACGGTTTATAGCAACAACACGTTCGGTAAGTTCATAAGCTGATGCATCAATTTTAGTCATAATTAATTCCTCCTCTTAGAACTTCAGGCCGCCGGCACGAGCGCCTTCTGCAAGCTCCTGTACACGACCGTGATAGATGTAACCGTTTCTGTCAAATACGCACTCTTCAATACCTTTTTCAAGTGCGCGCTTTGCTAATGCTTCGCCCACCTTGTGAGCTGCTTCTTTGTTACCGCCGTACTCTGTGAAATCTTTTTCAACACTTGATGCTGCGCAGAGTGTAACACCTGCTACGTCATCAATTAACTGAGCATAGATGTGGCTGAGTGAACGGTAAACATTGAGACGGGGACAAGCTGCTGTGCCCTTAATCTTAGCACGAACTCTCTTCTGTCTCTTTTTTCTTGCTTTATTGCTATCAAGTTTGCTAACCATTTGAATGTCACTCCTTTACCAATCTTATTTACCCTTACCGGCTTTACCTTCTTTGCGGCGGATAACTTCATCAACATACTTGATGCCCTTGCCCTTGTAAGGCTCGGGAGGACGCTTTTCGCGAACTTCAGCCGCAAACTGACCTACAATCTGCTTGTCGGCACCACTAACGATTACCTTGTTAGCTGAAGGACATTCAACTGTAATGCCTTCGGGAGCTGTCATGATAACGTCGTGTGAAAAACCGATTTTCATTACAAGATCCTTACCCTTAACCTCAGCACGGTAACCGATACCGTTGATTTCGAGTTCTTTCTTGTAACCGTTTGCTACGCCTTCGATCATGTTAGCGATAAGTGTACGGGTAAGACCGTGAAGTGATCTGTTTTCTTTGTTATCGTTAGGACGTGTAACTGTGATTACGTTGCCGTCCATAGCGATAGCAATATTGCTGTGCATAGTCTTAGTAAGAGTACCCTTGGGGCCCTTAGCTGTAACTGTGCTGCCATCAACTGTAACTTCTACTCCTGCAGGAACTGTAATGGGAGCTCTACCTATTCTTGACATACCATTACCTCCTTACCATACGAATGCAAGAACTTCACCGCCGACATTTGCCTTGCGTGCGTCCTTGTCTGTCATGATACCCTTGGGTGTTGAAAGGATTGCGATACCGAGACCCTTCATTACCTTAGGCATATCTTCAACATTTGTGTAAATTCTCAAGCCGGGCTTAGATACTCTTCTGAGACCTGTGATAACCTGTGACTTGTTGGGGCCATACTTGAGCTGAACCTCAATTACGCCCTGCTTACCGTCTTCTTCAACGGTGAAGCTCTTGATATATCCTTCATCAACAAGAATCTGAGCAATTGCCTTCTTCATGTTGGATGCAGGAATTTTAACTGAGTCGTGTTTTGCTGAATTTGCGTTACGAATTCTCGTGAGCATATCAGCTATTGCGTCTGTTACTTGCATTATTCCTTTACCTCCTTAAAATTTGCAATTGCTTACCAGCTTGCTTTCTTTACGCCGGGAATCTGACCTTTGTATGCCAGTTCACGGAAGCAAATACGGCAAATTCCATATTTTCTCAGTACAGAGTGGGGTCTGCCACATACTCTGCATCTTGTGTAAGCCTGTGTAGAGAATTTAGGTGTTCTCTGCTGCTTAACTTTCATAGATTTCTTAGCCATGTTTGTCCCTCCCTATTATTTTGCGAATGGCATACCGAACAGTCTCAGCAGTTCTCTTGCTTCTTCATCTGTTTTTGCTGTTGTAACAAAAACGATGTCCATGCCTCTGATTTTGTCTACTTTATCGTATTCGATTTCAGGGAAGATCAGCTGTTCTTTGATACCGAAAGCATAGTTGCCGCGGCCATCGAAGCCGTTGGCATTAATACCGCGG
>CALFTN010000071.1 GCA_937916395.1 uncultured Clostridia bacterium
CAGTTTTGAAGGCCATTTCTGATGAGTCAACCTCGTGGTATGAACCATCATAAAGTGTAACCTTAACGTCAACAACGTTGTAACCAGCAAGAACACCAGAAAGCATTGCGCCTTTGATACCAGCTTCTGCAGGACCGATGAATTCCTTAGGAATAGCACCACCAACGATGTTGTTGACAAACTCGTAACCTTTTTGTTCATTAGGCTCGATTTTAATTTTAACGTGACCGTATTGACCGTGACCACCAGACTGACGAGCAAACTTAGTGTCAGCATTTGCTTCAGCAGTGATAGTTTCTCTATAAGCAACCTGAGGTTTACCTACGTTAGCTTCAACTCTGAATTCACGAAGCAATCTGTCAACGATAATTTCAAGGTGAAGTTCACCCATACCAGCGATGATAGTTTGACCTGTTTCACCGTCAGTATAGCATTTGAATGTTGGGTCTTCTTCAGCGAGTTTTGCAAGAGCAATACCCATCTTTTCTTGACCAGCCTTAGTTTTTGGCTCAATAGCAACACGAATAACTGGTTCTGGGAATTCCATTGATTCAAGAATAACTGGGTGAGCCTTATCACAAAGTGTATCACCAGTTGTTGTTCTCTTAACACCAACAGCAGCAGCAATATCACCTGCATAACAGCAGTCAATATCTTTTCTGTCATTAGCGTGCATCTGAAGAATACGACCAATTCTTTCGTTGTCGTCTTTTACTGAGTTATAAACTGTAGAACCTGTTTCGATTTTACCTGAGTAAACTCTGAAGAAACAAAGCTTACCAACAAATGGGTCAGTTGCAATCTTAAATGCAAGAGCTGCGAATGGCTCTGTATCTGAAGAATGACGAACTTCCTCAGCTTCTGTAACAGGGTTTACACCCTTGATAGCTTCAACGTCAGTTGGAGCTGGCATATAATCGATAACAGCGTCAAGTAATTTCTGAACACCCTTATTTTTATAAGAAGTACCGCATACAACAGGAACCATGTTGTTAGCGATTGTTGCTTTTCTGATGCATGTTTTAATTTCTTCAACAGTGAGTTCTTCACCTGCGAAGAATTTTTCCATTAAGTCATCATCTTGTTCAGCAACGTGCTCAATAAGTTCTTCACGATACTTTTGAGCGAGTTCTTTCATATCTTCTGGGATCTCTTCGATACGAACATCTTTACCGAGGTCATCGTAATAAACAACAGCGTTCATTTCAACGAGGTCTATAATTCCCTTGAAGTCTGACTCAGAACCGATTGGAAGCTGAATCGGAACAGCATTACATTTAAGACGGTCTTTCATCATCTGGAGTACGTTGTAGAAGTCTGCACCCATAATGTCCATCTTGTTAACATAAACCATTCTTGGAACTTTATATTTATCAGCTTGTCTCCAAACAGTTTCAGACTGTGGTTCAACACCACCCTTAGCACAAAGAACTGTAACAGAACCGTCGAGAACTCTTAAAGAACGCTCAACTTCAACTGTAAAGTCAACGTGGCCTGGGGTGTCAATAATATTGATTCTGTGTTTGTTCCAGAAGCAAGTTGTAGCAGCAGAAGTAATTGTAATACCTCTTTCTTGTTCTTGCTCCATCCAGTCCATTGTTGCGGAACCATCGTGAGTTTCACCTAACTTGTGATTAACACCAGTATAGTAAAGGATACGCTCAGTTGTGGTTGTTTTACCCGCATCGATATGAGCCATAATACCGATATTTCTAGTTAATTCTAATGGTACTTGTCTTGGCATAATATCCTCCGAATAAATAGATGATTACCATCTGAAATGTGCAAAAGCCTTGTTTGCTTCTGCCATCTTGTGTGTATCTTCTCTCTTTTTGAATGCAGAACCCTGTGAGTTAACTGCATCTAAAATTTCGTTAGCAAGTCTTTCTTTCATTGTCTTTTCTGAACGTTGACGTGAATAAAGAGTAATCCAACGAAGACCGAGTGTCTGACGTCTCTCTGGACGAACATCAATCGGAACTTGGTATGTTGCACCACCAACACGGCGTGCTTTTACCTCGAGAACAGGCATAACATTTTCCATAGCAGCTTCGAAAACTTCTAATGGTTCTTTACCTGTTTGTTCTGCGATGATATCGAAAGCGTCGTAAACAATTTTCTGTGCGACACCTTTTTTACCATCATACATAACGTTGTTAATAAGCCTTGTAACAAGCTTAGAGTTGTAAAGCGGATCTGGCAAAACATCACGTTTTGCTATCTGGCCTCTTCTTGGCACTTCGCTTCCCTCCTTCATAATTATAATGATATCATAGGTACTCGAGTGACGTTGCTTCCCGTGGCGCCAATGGAGATTTACAACTCTATAAATAATAGGTTATATACTTACCATTGGTTGAATAAATTCAGCCTGCAAGAAGATTGTCCTTCAAATAAATCAAGCTACAAAAATTATTTTGCTGCTTGCTTTGGACGCTTTGCACCGTATTTAGAACGAGATTGCATCCTGTTGGCAACACCTTGAGCATCAAGTGTACCTCTAATGATGTGGTAACGAACACCAGGAAGGTCCTTAACACGACCACCACGGATAAGTACCACGCTGTGCTCTTGTAAATTGTGACCCACACCTGGAATGTAAGCAGAAACTTCAATACCATTTGTGAGACGAACTCTGGCAAGTTTACGAAGCGCTGAGTTAGGCTTCTTTGGTGTGTCAGTCTTAACAACTGTGCAAACGCCTCTCTTTTGTGGAGAGTTGTTGTTTGTAAGAACATTTTTCTTTGAGTTAAGACCTTTACCGAGTGCTGGAGCTTTTGACTTCTTTTCAAGAGTCTCTCTTCCGTTGCGTACGAGCTGATTAAATGTTGGCAAGTATTTCACCTCCGAAAATTAATTGTATCTGCAGGGAGAAGGCGCACCTTCTCCCACACATGCAAGAATAAATTTACCATTTTAAAACGACTTTGTCAACACTTAACAAAGATTAATTTTCAAAATCGTTAAAATGCACAAGTTTTAGTGGATTTTAATCACTCTGCTTGTTCTTCTGTTGCACTAACTGCTTCCATTATCTCAGAAAAATTGCTGTCAGCTAAAACTTCTTCTGAAATTTTTGGTTCTGTAGAAACAATGTCAACATCATTGTAGCACTTCATACCAGTACCTGATGGAAGAAGCTTACCAATAATAACATTTTCTTTAAGACCAAGAAGTGGGTCAACCTTACCACGAATAGCTGCATCTGTAAGAACTTTAGTTGTTTCCTGGAATGATGCTGCTGAAAGGAATGACTCTGTAGCAAGAGAAGCTTTTGTAATACCGAGAAGAACTGGTGAATATGTTGCAGGAACAAATTCTTCACCTGTAGCTTCACATCTAGCCTTAGCTGCTCTGTTTGCAGCATTAAGCTCTCTTTTTTCAACTGATGTGCCCTGAAGTAAATCTGTTGAGCCTGGCTCTTCAATTTTTACTTTACGCATCATCTGACGAACAATAACCTCGATATGCTTATCGTTGATATCAACACCCTGCATACGATAAGTCATCTGAACTTCTTTAATAAGATAATTGTGAACTGCATCTACGCCGAGAACTGCAAGAACATCGTGAGGGTTAACAGCACCTTCTGTAAGGTGTTGACCTTGCTTGATATATGCACCTTCAACAATTTCTGGACAAAGTCTTGCATCGTAAGGAATAAGATATTTCTTAACGTCATCTTCACCGGTAACAACAACGTGCTTGCTCTTTTTGATTTCTTCAAATGAAACAACACCTGAGATTTCACTGAGCATTGCAAGTGTTTTTGGCTTTCTACCTTCAAAGAGTTCTTCAACACGTGGAAGACCCTGTGTAATATCGGCAGAAGAAGCAACACCACCGGTATGGAATGTTCTCATGGTAAGCTGTGTACCAGGTTCACCGATTGATTGAGCAGCGATAATACCAACTGCTTCACCAACAGTTACAGGACCTGCTGTTGCAAGGTTTCTACCATAGCACTTAATACATACACCATGTTCAGATTCACAAGTAAGAAGTGAACGGATTTTGATTTTTCTGTCTTCAGCGTTTTCTCTTGCATTAACGATTTTTGCAACCTCAGCTGCTTTAGCATCTGTAAGCATTTCGTCCTTAGAAGCAATCAATACGCCGTTTTCGTCGCAGAAATCTTCAAGAAGATATCTGCCTGTAAGTCTTTCTTCCAATGGTTCGATAACATCGTTACCATCTTTAATATCATAAACTTCAAGACCGTCGTGGCAGTGGCAATCTTCCTCACGAATGATACATTCCTGAGAAACATCAACAAGACGTCTTGTAAGATAACCAGAGTCAGCAGTACGAAGAGCTGTATCGGCAAGACCCTTACGCGCACCACGTGAAGAAATGAAATATTCAATAATATTAAGACCTTCACGATAGTTAGCTCTGATTGGAATTTCGATAGTTTTACCTGCTGTGTTGGCAATAAGACCACGCATACCTGCTAACTGACGGAGCTGTGAGTCAGAACCACGGGCACCAGAGTCAAGCATCATAAAGATTGGGTTGTATGGGTCCATAGCGTTACGAAGTTCTGCAGAAACATTCTTTGTACATTCTTCCCAAGCTTTGATTATGCTACGTGAACGGTCCTGGTCACTAAGGAAACCGAATTCATAGTTTTCATTGATAACATCAATTTTAGCTTCAGTTTCTGCAAGATATTGTGCTTTCTTTTCTGGGATTGTAGCATCACAAACAGCAACAGTAATACCACTTCGTGTTGAATACTTATAACCCTGTGCTTTAACAGCATCAAGAACTTCAGCAGATTTTGCTGTGCCGTGAACACGGATACAACGTTCAATAATCTTACCTAACTCTTTCTTATTAACGAGCTTGTCAATTTCAAGAGTAAAAAGATTATCAGGATTACTTCTGTCAACAAAACCTAAATCCTGTGGAATTGGTTCATTGAACATAACTCTACCAAGAGTTGTTTCAACGAGCTTTGTATGAGTAACACCGTCAACTGTTTTAGTCATACGGATTTTAATTGGTGCATGAAGACCTACATCGCCTTCATCGTAAGCCATAATAGCTTCATCAAGGTTTCTGAATACCTTTCCGTTACCAATTTCGTCTGGTTTAATAAATGTAAGATAATAGCAACCGAGAATCATATCCTGTGTAGGAACAACAACCGGCTTACCATCAGATGGTTTAAGAAGGTTGTTAGCAGCAAGCATCAAGAAACGAGCTTCTGCCTGTGCTTCTGCTGAAAGTGGTACGTGAACAGCCATCTGGTCACCGTCGAAGTCAGCGTTAAAAGCTGTACAAACGAGTGGATGAAGTTTAATAGCTCTACCTTCAACAAGGATTGGCTCAAAAGCCTGAATACCAAGTCTGTGGAGTGTAGGAGCACGGTTAAGCATAACCGGATGGTCTTTGATAACTATTTCAAGAGCATCCCAAACTTCTGGACGAGCTCTTTCTACCATTTTACGAGCAGATTTAATATTATTAGCAATACCGAGCTCCCAAAGACGTTTCATAACGAATGGCTTGAAAAGCTCAAGAGCCATTTCTTTTGGAAGACCACATTGATAAAGCTTGAGTTCAGGACCAACAACGATAACTGAACGACCTGAATAGTCAACACGCTTACCTAAGAGGTTCTGACGGAAACGACCTTGCTTACCTTTGAGCATATCTGAAAGGGATTTTAAAGCACGGTTGTTAGGACCAGTAACAGGTCTGCCACGTCTACCATTATCAATAAGTGCGTCAACTGCTTCTTGTAACATTCTCTTTTCATTACGGATAATGATTTCAGGAGCACCAAGCTCAAGAAGCTTCTGGAGACGGTTATTTCTGTTAATAACACGTCTGTAAAGGTCATTTAAGTCAGATGTAGCAAATCTGCCACCATCTAATTGAACCATAGGACGAATATCTGGTGGAATAACTGGAATAGCATCAAGAATCATCCATTCTGGGCGGTTACCTGATGAACGGAATGCTTCTGCTACTTCAAGTCTTTTAAGAAGTCTGATTTTCTTCTGACCAGCAGCATCTTCAAGTTCAGCCTTTAATGACTCACATAATGCATCAACATCAATTTCTGAGAGAAGTATCTGAATTGCTTCAGCACCCATGCCAGCCTTGAATGAGTCAGCATCATATCTCAATACCATATCGTCGTATTCTTTATCACTTAAAATCTGGTATTTTTCAAGTGGAGTATCACCTGGATCAATAACGATATATTTAGCGAAATAAAGAACTTTTTCAAGGTCACGGTGTGATATATCAAGCATAAGACCCATTCTAGAAGGTGTTCCCTTGAAATACCAGATGTGAGAAACAGGTGCAGCAAGTTCAATGTGACCCATTCTTTCACGTCTAACCTTATTTTTAGTGATTTCAACACCGCAACGTTCACAAACCTTACCTTTATAACGGATTCTCTTGTACTTTCCGCAGTGACATTCCCAGTCCTTTGTAGGTCCGAAAATCTTTTCGCAGAAAAGACCATCTCTTTCCGGTTTAAGGGTACGGTAGTTAATTGTTTCCGGTTTCTTAACTTCACCGTATGACCATTCTCTAATCTGGTCAGGTGAAGCAAGACCGATTTTTATTGATTCAAAATCTATGTTATTCTCTTCAACTGTTTCAACTTTTGAAGCGTATGCCATATATGAATTACCCTTCTTCCTAATTAATTTTACAGAACACTAATTATTCGTCCATATCGTCGGTGTAATCAAAATCATCACCGTCATCTTCGTAGCCGAAGTCATCATCCATACCGAAGTCATCATCGCCTATATCAGGGATGTAGTCTTCACCGTCACTGTCTTTGATGCCGTAGCCTTCTGCGCCTTCTGCATCGTTAACATTGCTGAATGCTTCATCGTCAACATTTGGAAGATTGATTTCATCATCAAAGTTCTGTTTTAAATCAATTTCGTTATTGTCTTTGTCAAGTACTCTGATATCAAGACCGAGAGACTGAAGTTCTTTAATAAGAACCTTAAATGATTCAGGAACGCCTGATTTAGGAACGTTAAGACCTTTAACGATTGATTCATAAGTCTTAACACGACCAACAACGTCGTCAGACTTAACTGTAAGAATTTCCTGAAGAGTGTAAGCTGCACCATAAGCCTCAAGTGCCCAAACTTCCATTTCACCGAAACGCTGACCACCGAACTGAGCTTTACCGCCGAGTGGTTGTTGTGTAACGAGTGAGTAAGGACCTGTTGAACGAGCATGAATTTTGTCGTCAACAAGGTGGTGGAGCTTAAGATAGTACATGACACCAACAGTAACAGGATTATCAAACTGACGACCTGTTCTACCATCTGTAAGCCATGTTTTACCATCTGTTGAAAGTTCTGCTTCTGAAAGCAAGTCACGGATATCGGTTTCGTGAGCACCATCGAATACAGGTGTCATAACTTTAAAACCGAGTGCACGTGCTGCGTAGCCTAAGTGAACCTCAAGAACCTGACCGATGTTCATACGAGAAGGAACACCAAGTGGGTTAAGAACGATATCAAGTGGAGTACCATCTGGTAAGAAAGGCATATCTTCTTGTGGAAGAATACGAGAAACAACACCCTTATTACCGTGACGACCAGCCATCTTGTCACCAACGCTGATTTTACGTTTTTGAGCAATGTAGCAACGAACAACCTTGTTTACACCAGGATTTAATTCATCGCTGTTTTGTCTTGTGAATACTTCAACTTGTACAACAACGCCGTATTCACCATGTGGAACACGAAGAGATGAGTCACGAACTTCTCTTGCTTTTTCACCGAAGATAGCTCTTAAAAGTCTTTCTTCTGGAGTGAGTTCGGTTTCGCCCTTTGGTGTAACCTTACCAACAAGAATATCGCCAGAGTGAACCTCAGCACCAACACGGATAATACCCTCTTCATCGAGATTTGCTAATGCATCTTCACCAACGTTAGGAATATCTCTTGTAATTTCTTCTGGTCCGAGCTTAGTATCTCTTGCTTCTACTTCATGCTCTTCAATATGAATAGATGTATAAACATCTTCACGAACAAGTCTTTCGTTAAGAAGAACGGCGTCTTCGTAGTTGTAACCTTCCCAGGTCATAAAGCCAACAAGAGCATTTTTACCAAGAGAGATTTCACCTTGTGAAGTTGCAGGACCGTCAGCAATAACTGTGCCTTCTTCAACTTTTTCGCCGATTTCAACAACTGGACGTTGGTTTACACAAGTGCCCTGGTTTGAACGCATAAACTTAATAAGCTCGTAAGTATCAACTTCGCCATTATCAGTTGTAACTTCAACAATTTTTGCACTTACTGCAGAAACTGTACCAGCACGTTTAGCAAGAACAACAACACCACTGTCTACAGCAGCTTTGTATTCCATACCTGTACCAACTATAGGAGATTCTGTTTTAAGAAGTGGAACTGCCTGACGTTGCATGTTTGAACCCATGAGTGCACGGTTCGCGTCGTCGTTTTCAAGGAATGGAATCATTGCAGTTGCAACTGAGAATACCATCTTTGGAGAAACGTCCATATAATCAGCAACTGTAGGAGCAACTTCTCTGAATTCGTCGCGATAACGAACTGTAACACGGTCATTGATGAAGTGACCATCATCACTAAGTGGTTCGTTAGCCTGTGCAACGCAGTAGTTGTCTTCTACGTCAGCAGTCATATATTCAACTTCATCGAGAACCTTACCATTTTTCTTATCTATTTTACGGAAAGGAGCTTCAATAAAGCCGTATTTGTTAATTCTTGCAAATGTAGCAAGATATGAAATAAGACCAATGTTAGGACCTTCAGGAGTTTCGATAGGGCACATACGACCATAGTGGCTGTAGTGAACGTCACGAACTTCGAAGCCTGCACGGTCACGAGAAAGACCGCCAGGACCAAGAGCTGAAAGTCTGCGCTTATGAGTAAGCTCTGCAAGTGGGTTTGTCTGGTCCATAAATTGTGAAAGTGGAGATGAACCAAAGAACTCTTTTATTGCAGCAATAACTGGTCTGATATTAATAAGTGCGGAAGGAGTTGCTTTATCAGGTTCTTGTGCCTGAAGAGTCATTCTTTCACGAATAACTCTTTCCATTCTTGTGAAACCAATTCTGAATTGATTCTGAAGGAGTTCACCAACAGAACGGATACGACGGTTACCAAGGTGGTCAATATCGTCGGTTGTGCCGAGCTCATTGCCAAGGCAGTTAAGATAGTTGATAGTAGCAAAAATATCATCAATTGTGATAGTTTTTGGAATAAGAGCGTCGCAGTTTTCTCTCATTTTTTCATAGAGTTCTTCACCGCTGTCGCCATACTGATTAATAAGGTCTGAGAGTACGCTGAAGCATACTTTTTCATTAATAGCGATTTCTTCAAGCTGTTCTGCTGTAAAGCCCTTTACAAAATCCATTGGGTCAACCATACCATTAGAAATAACTTTAACTACTTTTTCTTCAACAGTGAGGAGTACCTCTTTTACACCAGCTCTGTCGATTTTTCTAGCCATTTCTTTAGATACTTTTTCGCCTTCATCCAAAAGAAGTTCGCCTGTCATTGGGTCAAAAACAGGAGCAGCGAGAATTCCACCTGCTATTCTTTCTTCAATAGCAAGCTTTTTATTATATTTATAACGACCAACTCTTGAAATATCATATCTGTGTGGGTCAAAGAAAAGACCATCAAGATGAGCCTGTGCAGTTTCAAGTGTTGGTGGCTCACCTGGGCGAAGCTTTTTGTAAACCTCAAGTAAAGCTTCTTCTGTATTCTGAGTTGTGTCTTTTTCGAGAGTTGCTTCAATTCTGTCGTCATCACCGAAGAACTCACGGATTTCAGCATTTGAGCTAAGACCTAATGCTCTTATAAATGTAGTGATAGGAAGCTTTCTGTTCTTATCAATTCTTACATTGAAAACATCGTTCTGGTCTGTTTCGTATTCAAGCCAAGCACCTCTGTTAGGAATAACAGTTGTTGTGAAAAGCTTCTTACCGTTCTTATCAAATGTATTGCCGTAGTAAACACCTGGAGAACGAACAAGCTGTGAAATGATAACACGTTCAGCACCATTGATAACAAAAGTACCGCTGTCAGTCATAATTGGGAAGTCACCCATATAGACTTCGTTATCCTTAATCTCGCCTGTTTCCTTGTTGTAAAGTCTGACTGTAACTCTTAAAGGAGCTGCGTAAGTTGCATCTCTCTCCTTACATTCAGTCACACTGTACTTCGGCTTTTCGTCCATTCGGTAATCTACAAAGCTAAGTACAAGATTACCCGAATAATCCGTGATTTCATCAATATCACGGAAAACCTCTTTAAGACCTGTGTCAAGAAACCACTTATAAGAATTCTTCTGAACCTCAATAAGATTTGGCATTTCCATAACCTCATTGATTTCAGCAAAACTCATACGGGTATTCTTACCAAGCTTTACGGGTTTCACATTCGCCATAAGTTATATCACTCCGTTCCTATTTTTAACTCTTTTTCCACTATTTAAGCTAGAAAAAGAAATATTTAACAAATTTGCCCTGGAAAATTTTTACACGTAAAATTTAAAACGCGTAAATTGTTAGTTCTGCACAATAACAGAATAGCAAAATATGGTTAGCGACACTATTCCATTATTATAGATTTTACAAGTATATCACAACACTTTCAATTCGTCAAGAGAAAAATGAAAAAATCTAGATTTTTTCATTTTTCAGTGGTCAGTGAGTCAGTGGTCAGTTTGTAGGGGCTGAGCTTTGCTCGCCCGTTTAGGTATTAGTTAATTAGGTGTTGGGTTTTAGTCACCGTGCCGAAGGTATATCGCAATTACTGCAATTTGCAGTAATCCAGTGGAAAACACGAAATTTGTGCTACACTCTTATCCAAGGAGTGATAATAAAATGTATTTCAAACGATTAAAAACATTAAGGGAAATCAATAATTTCTCAAAACAAGAAATTTCAACATACTTAAACGTAAATTTAACAACTTATGAGAAATGGGAAACAGAAAAAAGTAAAATACCGATAAGTATGATAATTAAATTGTGTATTCTTTATGATGTATCAGCAGATTACATTCTCGAACTGATTGATGAAAAACTTCCCCTACCCAAACATTAAAAGCAATCCTGACAGCAGATTCCAAAAATTCTACTAGCAGGATTGTTTTTTATAAATACATATTGAAATCCATAACCAAGTATGGTAAACTATTACACGGAACATAAGTTCCCAATGAGTTATTCATAACGGTAGGCGGTTACTCTCTTTTCCAGAGAGACTGAACTCTCTGATTACATAGAAATCCTTTTTTAGGAAATCAACTGTTATCAGAGGTGATTTTAATGAGTGAAGTTATTATCATTCTTATTATCATACTTTGTATTCTAATCGTTTTAAAAGAACGATAAAAGAAAACAACCGCCTGACTTCGAAATAAGGCGGTTGTTTTTCTACAATCAACTTAACATCGGAGACTAACCGCTTACGGAATAGCTCCTTGTTTAATTTTATTATAACAGATTCTTGAGATATGTCAATATTTTTATATAAATCACCACTCTATTCACATATTCACTTTCCAATAACCGAAACGCTTACCACCCTCACGGGAGATAATGACTTTTTCTTCTAATGAAGATATAATCCTTTTAACTGTTCTATCAGATTTACCTATTAACTCAGCAATCTGTTTTTGTGTAAGTTTGTTATCATTCATTAAAAGTTTTAAAATTTGCGATTCTTCCAAAGTGACATCCAAAGTGACATTTTGGCACTTTGGATTTTCTAAAGTGCCACTTATATGAAGATTTCTGTTTTTCAATTCGTTATCTTCACCAAGCAACAAATTTCTCAAAAATAGTTCAAGATACTCTGTTGTTTCGTGAACGCCCTTTTTAAGATTGGTATAATTTGCACGAACCAATGCATTTCTGAAATACCAGGCATTTTCGGCAAAAATTTCATTATTAACGTCAAAACCCAAAGTACGAAGATATTTAATAAAAAATACCGCTGTTGTTCTTGTATTACCTTCACCGAATACATGTATCTGCCATAATCTTGAAATAAATACTGCTAAATGCTTTATGATTTCATCCATTGAAAGTCCTTTATATGAAAAATCTTTTTCAACAGAAAAATCATAATCTAAGGTAGCTCTTAAATCCAGAGCACCACCATACATTACTGTATCTCCATCAAGCACCCATTCATTTTTGGTTATATTATAATCTCTTATTTCACCAGCGTGTTTATATAAACCTTTAAACAACTGTGAGTGAATTGAAATATATTGTGCTGGAGAGAACACAAAAGATTGCTGGGATAAAATCTGTGCGATACGAACAGAAACCTTGTCAGCTTCTTCTGTTCGGTCGTCTTGTGAACGAGATGCATTTTCTTTATAATAACTGTGAATGAGTGAGTTCGCTTCTTCAAAAGTAATATCGCCATCAATATTCTTTTTTGCTGTTTCAATCAGGTATTCACTTGTGTTAAGTCCATCAACAGCCTGAAGACCAATAGCAGTTTGCCATACATAACCTTTTTCTTTCTTTTGGGGTTCTTTTTCGCGCAAATATTCTTCGAAAATATCGTTCACAGTATCACCTCGTTTCATTCTCATATTATATCATATATTTGATAAAATATCAACTTGCACACAAACAAAAAACTCGGTAGATTGCTCTACCGAGTGAATTTGTTTTATTAAACTTAAATTACTTAAGTTCAACTTTTGCGCCAGCTTCTTCGAGCTTAGCTTTTGCTGCTTCAGCATCTTCTTTAGAAGCTGCTTCTTTAAGAGTTGCAGGAGCACCGTCAACCTTAGCTTTTGCTTCAGCAAGACCAAGACCTGTGATTTCACGAACAACTTTGATAACAGCAATTTTGTTTGCACCAACATCTGTAAGAACGATGTCAAATTCTGTTTTTTCTTCAGCTGCTGCTGCGCCACCTTCAACAGGAGCTGCAACTGCAACTGCAGCTGCTGCAGATACGCCAAATTCTTCTTCTACAGCTTTTACGAGTTCTGAGAGTTCAAGAACTGTAAGAACTTTTAATTCTTCAACAATAGCAGTAATTTTTTCTGATGCCATTTTATTTTCCTCCTAAAATTGAGCCATTAGCTCGTTAAATAAATTTAATTTTGTTTTAATTAGTTACAGCAATTATTCGGCTGCTGCTTCACCTTTATCTACGATAGCTTGAACTGCACGAGCGAATGATGCGATTGGAGCATTAAATACGTTACATACAGTAGCGAGAAGAACTTCTCTTGATGGAAGTTTTGCGAGACTATCGATTTTATCAAGGCTGATTACTTCGTTATCAAGGAAACCACTTTTAATTGTGAAATTTTCGTGAGTTGAAGCAAACTTTGCAAGAATTCTTGCAGCAGCTACATAATCATCTTTAGATGTTGCAACTGCAGTAGTGCCTTTAAGACAATCTGTAAGACCTTCGAGTTCTGAACCCTTAACAGCGAGTTCAATCATAGTGTTTTTAGTAACTGTGTACTCAACACCTTCTTTACGAAGTTCTGCACGAAGAGCTGTATCATCAGCAACGTTGATACCCTTGTAATCTACGAGAACACCGGCACAAGCATTCTGAAATCTCTCAGAGAGAGCAGCAACTTCAGCTTTTTTAGCTTCTAATACTTTTGCGCTTGCCAAAAAAATTCACCTCCGCCATTAGCGAAATAATATACAATCAAAAATGCCTTTCACGCACAACACGAGAAAGGCATTAAAACACTTAAATAAAAATGTTAATTAACGCAATTCCTCGGTAGGCGGTCAATTGACCTTTAGGCATTTTGCACCTACTGTCTTTAGAACAGCATAGGTATATTAGCACAAACGAGTGTGCTTGTCAACACTTTTTTTATTATTCCCCTGATTATTCAGCAGCAACTGCAGCACCAGCAAGCTTTGCAGCGTTAACACGGATACCAGGGCCCATTGTTGTAGCAACAACACAAGAACGGATATAAGTACCCTTTGTTGCAGCTGGTTTTGCTTTAATAACAGCGTCAAGAAGAGCGTTAGCGTTTTCAGCTAATTTCTCGCCACCGAATGAAGCTTTACCGATTGGGCAGTGAATAATATTTGTTTTGTCAAGACGGTACTCAATTTTACCAGCTTTTGCTTCTTCAACAGCTTTAGCAGCATCTGGAGTAACAGTACCAGCTTTTGGTGAAGGCATAAGACCTCTTGGACCGAGAACTTTACCTAAACGACCTACGAGACCCATCATATCTGGTGTAGCGATACATACGTCAAAGTCCATCATACCGCCCTGAATCTGAGCGAGAAGGTCTTCTGCACCTACGATATCAGCACCTGCAGCTTCAGCAGCACTAGCAGCATCGCCCTTTGCAAATACAGCAACGCGAACTTTTTTACCAGTACCGTTAGGAAGAACAACAGCGCCTCTAACTTGTTGGTCAGCGTGACGTGAGTCAACACCAAGACGAATGTGCATCTCAACAGTTTCATCAAATTTAGCACTTGCAGTCTTTGCTGCAAGTTCGAGAGCTTCTGCTACGTCATAGAGCTTTGTGCTGTCTACGAGTTTTGCGCTCTCTACATATTTTTTACCATGTTTCATAGTCTTTTATTTCCTCCCTATAGAGTGGTTAAATCGGAATTTCCTCCCACCCGGGAGCATCAATCAACAACAGTAACGCCCATGCTACGTGCAGTACCAGCAACCATTGAAATAGCTGCATCGATATCTGCTGCGTTTAAGTCAGGCATTTTCTGCTCTGCGATTTTTCTTACTTGCTCTCCGGTAATTGTTGCAACTTTAGTTTTGTTCGGTACACCTGAACCGCTTTCAATACCACATGCTTTCTTAATAAGAACAGCAGCAGGTGGTGTCTTTGTAATAAATGTGAAAGAACGGTCTGCATAAACTGTGATAACAACTGGGATAATAAGACCCATGTCGTTCTTTGTGCGTTCATTGAATTCTTTTGTGAACGCCATAATGTTTACGCCGTGTTGACCTAATGCAGGACCAACAGGTGGTGCCGGAGTTGCTTTACCAGCGGGAATTTGCAATTTAATAAGACCTACAACTTTTTGAGCCATGTTTTGCACCTCCAAAATTCGTGGTATGGCGGAACAAGAAGCTCGCCTTGCTCCTCCCACACGCGACAAAGCGTCGCATATAACAGCGCTAATTAGCGCCAGTTACCAAATTAATTTCTGCAGCTTATTCTACTGCATTCTGAACTTGATTGAGTTCGAACTCAACAAGTGTTTCTCTACCAAACATAGAAATAGTAACTCTTACCATATTCTTGTCAGTATCAAGTGCTTCAACTACACCTGAGAATCCTTCGAAAGGACCATCTGTAACAGTAACCATGTCACCTACATCGTAAGTAACTTCAACAACTTTTGTTTCAATGCCAAGTTTTTCTACTTCTGCATCACTAAGTGGAACTGGTTTACTTTCAGGACCTACGAAGCCTGTAACTCCACGGGTGTATCTGATAGCATGCCAGGTTTCATTTGGAACCTGAGGCTGGTTATCATCGTCATACTCAACCGCCAATTTAACAACAACATAACCCGGGAAAATCATTCTCTCTACTTCAACTGTTTTGTCGTCTTTAACTTCAACAACTTTTTCAAGTGGAATGCATACTCCGAGAATTTTATCGTGCATTTTACGGTTTTCGACAATTTTTTCGATATTTCCTGCTACTTTGTTTTCGTAGCCTGAATAGGTATGAATGACATACCATCTTGCGTCGTCAGCCATAGTGCACCTCCGAAATAATAAAGATTATTCTGCAGTTGTTTCCTCTGTAGTCTCTTCTTCGCCTTCACTATGATCGTGATCATGCTCATCTTCAGAAGATTCTGTTACAACTTCTGTAACTTCAGTTTCATTAGCAGCATTCATAACAGCTGTAATAGCACCTGAAGTAGCAAAGTCTAATATCCAGACACCTGCACCAAGGATAAGAACTGTTGCAAGTACAACACCTGTACTTTTAACAACCATCTTAGCATCTGGCCAAACAATCTTTTTTGTTTCACCTCTGAGGTCTTTAAAGAAACGAGCAATACCTTTACCGATGTTTTTCGGACTGAATTTAGAAGGAGCTTTTTTAGCCTTCTTCTCAGTTTTCTTTGCCTTTTTTTCGGCAACCTCGGCATCTGTTACTTTTTTCTCGTCAGCCATAAGTTACCTCCTTACTTTGTTTCCCTGTGGAGAGTGTGTTTCTTGCAGAATCTGCAGTACTTCTTCATCTCCAACCTATCCGGGTTGTTTTTCTTTTCCTTCATAGTGTTGTAATTGCGTTGTTTACATTCTGTGCAGGAAAGTGTAATTTTAACTCTCACGAACGGCACCTCCATTTTCTGATTAGCCTCCCTCTCCTAAATTAGGGCACAAAAAAAGAACCCTCCGAGAGGTGTAATGAGTATATCACAAGCGTTTTTATTAGTCAAGCCTTTTCTTAAAATATGTCATTTTGAATAAAACCAGGCTGCTTTACGAGCAAAAAAATGCTTCATAACACAATTTATAATGTTTTTTTGCAAATTTTATCGAAATTTTAAAATAACTATTGGATTTTTCCTTTTATTATTATATAATGTATGTGTATGTGTGTCAATAAGCCACAAATGCATTACAATGGGAGTGATAAGAATGGCTGGTAAATATACAGTTTCTTTATCTAAGCTTATTCACGACAATGGTTTAGAGGTAGTTTTTATGCCTGATAAACCACAAGAAGAACTTCTTATACGTTCACAGGATGTAAACAGACCTGGTCTTATGTTCGCAGGATACAGTAAACACTTTGACCCTGAAAGACTTGAATTCTTAGGTCTTGGTGAAATGGACTATTTAAAAGAATTAGACGCCGAAACTTCTGAAACGCGTCTTCGTAACTTTTTCGAACTTAAGCCACCTGCTGTAATAGTAACACGTGGAATTGAAATTCCTGAATTATTTTTACAACTTGCTGAAAAATACGAAGTACCTCTTTTAAAAAGCAATGAAACAACATCTGAAATTATGTCTACCATTATTTCTTACCTTGGTGTTGAATTGGCAGAAAGAATTTCACGCCACGGCGTTCTGGTCGAAGTTTATGGTGAAGGTATTTTAATTGTTGGCGATAGTGCTGTTGGTAAAAGTGAAACTGCAGTTGAGCTAATAAAACGAGGTCATCGTCTTATTGCCGATGATGAAGTTGAAATTAAACGAGTTTCTTCAAAATCACTTGTCGGTTCTGCCCCTGACAACAGCCGTCACTTTGTTGCATTACGTGGTATAGGTATTGTTGATGCAAGAAATATTTTCGGTATGGGCGCTGTTAAGCTTACCGAAAAAATTGATATGGTAATTCAGCTTGAACAATGGGATTCTGCAAAATCTTACGACACATTAGGAACAGAAGATGTTTATGCAACTATTTTAGGTATAAAAGTTCCGGCAACTGTTGTTCCTGTTAAGCCTGGTAGAAACCTTTCAATTATAATCGAGATTGCGGCTATGAACAATCGTCAGAAAAAGATGGGTTACAACGCGGCAAAAGAATTTTTACAAAGAGTTGGTATGGAAGACTTTGATATGCCACCAACAGAACTTGAACTCTGGTTTTAATAAGTGAGCAAAATCAGACTCACGTAATATAAATTGTAATAAAAACTTTTCGGAGGTATATAATTATGTATAGAATAGGTGTTGACCTTGGTGGTACAAATATCGCTACAGGTGTAATTGATGAAAACAACAAAATTATTGGTAGAGGTAAAGTAAAAACAAACGCCCCTCGTCCTGCAGAAGAAATTTTCGACTCAATCAAAGAATCTGTTGAAATGGCTTTGAAAGATGCTGGTATTTCTATCGATGATGTAAAATCAATTGGTATTGGCACTCCTGGCTCAGTAAACAAAGATACAGGTGCGATTGAGTTCTCAAACAATCTTAAATTCCATAATGTTCCTGCAAAACAGATGTTAGAAGAAAGATTAAACAAACCTGTTTTCCTTGAGAACGATGCTAACGCTGCAGCTTTAGGTGAAGCTGTTGCCGGTTGTGGTAACGGCGTTAAGGATTTTGTTGCCATTACTCTCGGTACTGGCGTTGGTAGTGGTATTATTATCAATGGCAAAATCTACCGTGGTTCTAACTACTGTGGTGGCGAAATGGGTCACATGGTTATAAATGTAGATGGTATTCCTTGTAACTGTGGCAGAAAAGGCTGTTGGGAAAAATACGCTTCTGCCACTGCACTCGTTTCACAGGCAGTCGAAGCTATGGAAGGCAACAAAGACAGCCTTTTATGGAAAACCTGCGATGGTGACCTTAACAAGGTTGATGGTAAATCAATTTTCGAAGCTCTTGATTTAGGTGATGAAATTGCTAAAAATGTAGTTGACAGATACCTTTATTATGTATCAGTAGGTCTTGCAAATGTTATCAATGCCCTCCAACCAGAATCAGTTTGCATCGGTGGTGGAATCAGCGGTCAGGGTGAAAAAATTCTTAAGCCTATCCGTGATATGGTTAAAGCTGAACGTTATAGCGTATATGCAGAAAAACAAGCAAGTATTCTCCCAGCACAATTAGGCAATGATGCAGGCATTATAGGTGCAGCACTTCTTGATGAATGATGGTGATTAACATTACAAATCTTAAAAAAATAGCAGCTGAATTCGGATGTAATTATGTAGAAAATGCTTCTATGAAGGATTACACAACATTCAAAACCGGTGGTAACACACCTCTCCTTATTGCTCCGAACTCAGCTAGTGCATTAAGTGAAATATTAAAAGAATGTAACACCTCAAATATTCCATACACCGTAATCGGTAACGGCAGTAATGTTCTTGTATGCGATGATGGCATTAAAGGTGTAGTTATTCATATTGCTGACGATTTAAACAAAATCGCATTACTTGATGAGACCACTATTTTTTGCGAAGCTGGTGTAAAGCTTGGCACACTTTGTAATTTTGCTTTAGAAAATTCACTCACAGGGCTTGAATTCGCATTCGGAATTCCTGGCTCTGTAGGTGGAGCGATATTTATGAATGCAGGTGCTTATGGTGGCGAAATGAAAGATGTAGTTACCAAGGTCTACCACATTGACAGCAATGGTAATGAAGGCTTGATTTCAGGCGATAACTTAGCATTCGGCTACAGAACATCAGCTTATGAACATAATGGTTATATTATTACTGGTGTTGAACTAAGCCTTGCTAAAGGTAATAAAACAGAAATAAAAGAAAAAATGGCCGAGCTTTTAGGCAAAAGAAAAGATAAACAGCCACTTGAATACCCAAGTGCTGGTAGCACATTCAAAAGACCTGAGGGTTATTTTGCAGGTGCACTTATTGAAGAATGCAACTTGAAAGGTAAGCAAATCGGTGGTGCAAAAGTCAGCGAAAAACACGCTGGGTTTATTATCAACTATGATAACGCAACTTCAAGTGACGTTTTAAAGCTTATAGATTTTGTTAAAGAAACCGTAGAAAACGAAAAGGGTGTAACACTCACACCGGAAGTCAGAATTTTGAGGTAGTTTATGTCATTCTCCACAGATATAAAAGAAGAATTATGTGAATTGCAAATCGCCTCTGCCTGTTGCAAAAAGGCAGAGGCTTTAGGTATGCTTATTTTCAGTAGAGCGTTCTCACTTTCTGAAATGACTTTTATGACTGAGCTCAACTGTGTTGCTTTACACTATTGCGATTTGATAAAGGAATTAACTGGTGTAACACCAGTTATATCTTATTCAAAAGCTGGTAATCACAAGGTTCGCATTGATACAAAGGAAGAACGCAAAAAAATCCTTGATTTTTTTGGTTACACTGGTAAAGAGATTTCTCTTTCTATCAACTTTGCAAATTTTGAAAACACCGATGAAGAAGAGAATTGTTGCTATACTGCATTTGTTCGTGGTGCATTTTTAATTTGTGGTAATATTACTAATCCAGAAAAGGAATATCACTTAGAATTCAATATTTCAAGAATAAAGCTCGCAGCAGAATTTCTCTCTGTACTCAACGAAATTGACCTCAATATGAAAACACTTACACGAAACAGCACCCAACTTGTTTACTGCAAAGAATCTGAAACTATTGAAGATTGTATTGGTAAAATAGGCGCAACTAAATCTTTCTTTTTCCTTATGGAAACAAAAGCAATGAAGCAAGTAAAAAACAAAATTAATCGTCGCACAAATTTTGAGGCAGCAAATTTAAGCCGTACTATTGAGGCTGGTATGGCTCAAATAGAATTAATTGAACATATATTAAGCAAAATAAAGCTGACTGATATGACCGAGGACCTTGCAGAGTTGTGCACTTTAAGGCTTCAGAACCCTGAAGCTTCTATTGATGAGCTCGGCAAAATGATGGCGTCTCCTCTTTCTCGTTCTGCTGTCAGTCGACGTTTCAAAAAATTAAAAGATATAAAAGAGGAAATTGACAAGCGATGAAAGAATTCACAATTAAAAAGAATGATGCGGGTCAAAGACTCGATAAATATCTTACAAAATCCTTTCCACTTTTACCACAATCACTTATGTATAAATACATAAGAAGTAAAAGAATTAAAGTAAATGGTAAGCGTGGTGAAATAAGCTATAAGCTACAAGAAAATGACATTGTAACACTTTACATAAACGATGAGTTTTTTGGTAGCAAGGAGCCTAAATATGATTTTCTGAGTGCTGGCAAATCACTAAAAATAGTATATGAAGATGAAAATATTCTACTTTGTGACAAACCGCAGGGACTTCTTTCCCACCCAAATGAGTGTGAATATAACGACACTGCTATTTCAAGAATAAAACGTTATCTTTACGAGAAGAAGGAATATCTGCCAGACGATGAAATGAGCTTTACTCCTGCACTTGTCAACAGAATAGACCGAAATACAGCAGGCATTATAATTGCTGCAAAGAATGCAGAAGCCCTGAGAATACTCAACGAAAAGCTTAAGCAACGCGAATTGCACAAGCTTTACCTTTGTATTGTTATTGGTACCCCAAAACAAAAAGAGGGTATTTTGAAGGATTATCTACAAAAGAACGAAAAGCAAAACAAAGTTTATGTTTCAGACAAAAAACAAACTGACAGCAAAGAGATTGCTACAAAATACAAAGTATTATCTTCTAAAAATGGTCTTTCACTTGTTGAAATTGAGTTACTCACCGGCAGAACCCATCAGATAAGAGCTCACATGAGTTCACTGGGTCATCCACTTTTGGGTGATGGCAAATACGGCACAAATGAACTTAACAAAAAATTTGGTGGCTACAAAAAACAATTTTTATGTTCATATAAATTAGTTTTTGATTTCACTACCGATGCTGGTATTCTTAATTACCTTAACCACAAAGAATTTCAGGTAGATGATGTCTGGTTTAAAGATGCTTTTTTGAATGGCAAATTATAAAAAATAAGCTTGAGGCAAAAGCCTCAAGCTTATTTTTATTTATCATTTATTTGCTTCCTGTTCAGCCTTAATCTTATTAGCCTTCTCAAGAAGTTCTCTTTCAGCAATTTTTTCTTTGATTTCTTGTTCCTGTTTAACTTGTTTCTTCTGATATTTAAAATACCATACAACACAGATAACAACAAAGATAGCAACGATAGCAATAATAAATACTGCTGAACTTTCAGTAACGTTGATAGTAACTAAATCATAATTGAAATAGTAACAACCATCAAATACGTTTTCAGGGTATTCTGTAAGGTTACTGTTAACTATGAATTCACGAAGCTCATTACAAGAAGCAAATGCATAGTCACCAACATTTCTTGCACCTTCAGGAAGAGTTACTGTAACAATAGCATCACAATCAAAGAAGCTTTCAACACCAATTCTTTCAATATTATTTGAAAATTTGATTTCTGTGAGCTTATCACAATTATAGAATGCTCTGTCACCTATATTTTTAATATCCTCCGCTACTTCATAAGCACCTTGCTTACCTGCTGGATACAATGCAAGTGTATTGAAGTTACCTTCTTCATCAGCAGAAATAACAACACCCTCTGTTGATTTGAAGCTTGTGTTACCTTCAGCAACATTAACTGCTTCAAGTGAAGTACAACCATAGAAGCTCATCGGGTCAAGTTCTGTAAGTGTTGTTGGAAGTTCCACTTCAACAAGCTTTTCACAACCCTTAAATGCAAACTTACCAATTGTTTCAACTGAACCAAAGCCCACTTTTGTAAGTGAAGTACAGTTGAGGAAAGCATCAACCGGAATATTTTTAAGTGTTAACGGAAGTGTAATTGAAGCAAGGCTTGAGCAATCCTTGAATATAGCTTTACCCATAACTTCAAGATTTTTTGAAAGCTTAACCTTTTCAAGAGATGTTACATTCTGGAACGCATTATTACCAATTGCTACAACGCTTGCAGGAATTGTGATTTTTTCAATTGATGAATCTTTAAATGCATTTGCACCAATAATTTTTACTGTGTTTGGAATAGTAACAGTCTTAACTTTTTGATTACTTACCGCACCTTCAGAAATAGCTAATGTACCATCAGCAATTTTCACCTCAGGAGTATTACCCGTTACTTTATAAAGAACCTTGCCAGCATAAATCTGACCATCATTCTGTGCGTTATACCAAGCAGTTGTATCAAGTGCATAGCCTTCAACTGTTTTAAGCGAATCTGGGAAAGTAATAGTAGCAATTTTTCTTGCTAAATCAAATGCATTAGCGCTGATTACTTCAGTACCCTCAGCAACTTTTAATGTTCTTGTTGTGTTATTGGCAACTACAACGAGAGTTTTGCCATCTGCTGTGTAAATAGCACCAGATGTAATTTTATAGTTTGTACTATCATTTGAAAGTGCAATTTTCTTAAGAGATTTACAACCAGCAAAAGCAGTTGCATCAAAATCGTTAATACTAGCAGGAAGATTAATCTTGGTAAGCGCAATGCAGTTAGCAAATGCCCCTGTACCGAGTTTTTCAAGATTCTCTCCTAAAACAACTTCTTTAAGTGAAGTATTGTCACTGAATGCTTCTGAACCAATTCTAACAACACCATTACCAACATTAACTGTAATAAGACCAGTATTTTTGAACGCTGCAGTTGCAATATCGCGAAGCGCATCAGGAAGACTGATTTCTTTCAAAGCCTTAGCACCTTCAAATGCTGATTTTGCGATATATGTAACCGCTGAGCCGATTTCTACAGACTTAAGATTTTTTGCATTCTTAAAGGTTTCTGAATTGATTACTGTTACTGCCTCGGGAAGAGAAATATTAGCAATCGCTGAACCCTCAAATGCATTGTTTCTGATTGTATTAAGAGCAGAATCTTTTGAGATTGTTAAATCATTAAGTGAAGCATTTTTAAATGCGCCTTCTCTGATTTCTTCAACAGCATCAGGTAATGTAAATGCACCTTGCTTTGCTGCTGGATACATTATAAGAGAAGAACCCTTCTTATTATAAAGAACACCGTCAACAGTTGAAAATTCCTTATTCTTTTCAACAACAACGATTGATTCTAAAGCCTTGTTATTAAGGAAAGCATCTTTACCAATTGAGTTTACATTTTTACCGAATTCAATTGTTTTAAAAGCTGTACCTTCAAAAGAACGTTCACCAATATCACTGAGTGTTTCGTGGAGTGCTACGCTCTGGAGTGATGTACAACCTGAAAAGCTTTCACAACCGATTGTTGAAATTGTACATTCAGAAAAATCGGCCGCTTTAAGTGATGAACAACCCTTAAAAGCACCTGCTCTGATTATTGAAACCGCAGTACCACAGGTCATTGTTTCAAGGTTAACGCAATTCTGGAATGCATAAAGACCAATTTCTTCAACATCTGGTCCGAATGTTACAGATTTGATTTGCTCACAACCTAAGAAAGCATAAGCTTCAACTATTGAAACACCTTCTGGTATTACAAGATTTGTAACATTACCTTTATAACCATAGCAAATTCTACCAAATGATAAAGCACCATCTGGCTGAGCATTTTCCCAACCTGAACCTTCTAAAGCATCGAGAGCAACACTCTTTAAGTTTTTGTGTGGTTCAACATCAGTAAGTGATGTACAACCATAGAAAGCACGTGCTGGAATATTTACTACTGTATCAGGAATAGCAATATCAACCAACGATGTACAACCTTCAAAAATTGACTCACCAAATGATGTAACAGATTTGAGTCCGCCAACTGACTTGAGAGAAGTACAATTCATAAATGCTCTGTCACCAATTTTGGTAACATTTGAATTCATTTTCACTTCAACAACTACTGTGTTATCTAAGAAAGCTTCATCAGCAATTTCAATAACCTTAAGATTATTGATTGAAGATGGAATTTTGATTTCTGACTTTGTTCCGACATAGCCTACTAAAATAGCTGCTGAGCCGTCAGATGTTCTTACATACTCAAATCCATCATCTGTTGCTTTTTTGTTGAGTGTGATTTCTTCCTTTGTAAATTCACGCTCTTCACCATCTTCGGCAAAGGCAACAATAGGAGCAACTGACATTAAAGCGAATACTAAAACAAACGCTAAAATGACACTCAAAGGTTTTTTCAATGCTGTCATAAACACGCATCCCTTCACTAAAAATTCTGCATAACTATACTAGTTTACATACTACAACATTATACAATAACCCCATTCAGTTGTCAAGCAATCTACTCGTAACTGAATGGGGTTTTAAGGTTTAAAATTAACCAAATTTTCACACGAATTTATGTGTAAGGTGTCGAACTATTATTCTTCTACTGCCCTTACTGTATTCTCAAGAAGCATTGTTATTGTCATCGGACCCACACCACCAGGAACAGGTGTAATGTAAGAGACCTTTTTCTCTACATTAATGAAGTCAACATCGCCACACAGCTTACCATCTTCATCTCTGTTCATACCAACGTCAATCACCACAGCACCTTGTTTTACCATATCTTCTGTAACAAATCTTGTTTTTCCTACCGCTGCAACAAGAATATCTGCTGAAAGTGTTTCTTCCTTTAAATTCGCTGTTTTTGAATGACAGATTTCAACTGTACCATTTTCTTTTAAAAGAAGCATAGCCATAGGCTTACCTACAATATTACTTCTGCCAATAACAACACATTTTTTACCTGCGACCGAAATGTTGTAGAAACTTAACATTTCCATAATTCCTGCAGGCGTACAAGGCAAGAATGTATAATCACCAATCATTATATGACCTACATTCTGTGGATGAAAAGCGTCAACATCCTTTTCAGGAGAAATTGTATTAATAACCGCATCTTCATTTATATGCTTCGGCAAAGGCAACTGACATAAAATGCCATTTACTCTATCATCATTATTAAGCTTTACAACAAGCTCTTTCAATTCCTCTTCGGTTGTACTTTCTGGTAAAGCATACTCAAAAGATTCAACACCAACCTCAAGGCAACCTTTTTTCTTATTATTCACATACACACGAGAAGCAGGATTTTCCCCAACAATAATAACAGCAAGACCAACCGATTTACCTTGTGCTTTTAATGCTTCAACACGTTTTTTAATTTGTTCTCGCTTTTCTTTTGCTACTTTTTTACCATCAATAATAACTGCCATTACTCTTCGTCCTTTTTATTATCATTTGCAAAATCTTTGTTTTCTTTTTCTTCAATTACCGGCTTATTTTTCTTTGATTTTTTCACTTGTTTTTCATCAGCAGGGAAATAGTCAACACCTTCTATTAAAACCGGCTTTTTTCTTAAGCTCAAAAGCTTAAATACAAGCACAACAGTACAAACTACCACAATAGCAATTGATAAAACCTGTGATACTCTTAAATCTGTATTTCCTATATAAAGACTGTCAGTTCGAAGCCCTTCTACAACAGTTCTTTCAAGACCGTACCAAATACCATAGCAAAGGAAGGTCTGACCACTGAATTTTCTGAATTTACGTGTAATTATATAAAGCACAAGAACACCTAACATACACCAAGCAAATTCATAAAAAAATGTAGGATGAACAAAAAGATTGTTTTCTTCAATATACCCAGAAACATTCCAGACATCCTCAAGTCCATAGAGTTCAGGATGTGCTTCTATGTACGAAATGACTTTATCACTCATCATTCCGTAATTGCCATTTGTAAATACACCGAATGCTTCTTGATTTGCATAGTTGCCCCATCTGCCTATACCCTGACCTATAAGAAGTGACATACCAGCACAATCAAGCAAATTATAGAAATTAAGCTTCTCTAATTTGCAAGTGATAAATGCTGCAATAATACCACCTATAATACCACCGTATATAGCAAGTCCTCCTCGCCATATCTGAAAAATCTCAGCAGGGTGAACACTGTAATAATCCCACTGGAATATTACATAATAAGCTCTTGCACACACTATTCCGCCGAACATACCATAAATTAAAACATCAACCATCTTGCTTAAATCCATTTTCCATGTATAAGCAATTCTACCACCGAAAAGTGCTGCTAAAACAAGTCCAAATGCAATAATTACACCATACCATTTAATAGAATACACCTGTCCGTTTATCATAAACTCACAAAAAACAGATGAAACATCAAAAGTCTTTTCAATTCCGCCAAAGGTAACTCTTGAAAAATCTGCAAACCATTCAACCATAATTTTATCTCCTATTATATTTCTTTAGGATTAACAACAGAAAGAACTGCTCTTTCCTTATCAAATGAATTTTTCAATAAATCATAACAATATTCTGCTGTAATTTCTTGTAAAACCTTAAACTCTGAGAAAAGGTCATCATTTTCGAAATGAGAAACGACAAGACCATTTGCAATTGTATCAACATCTGTAAATGCTCTTACAGTCTTACCATAATGCTTCTTTCTCACAATTTCGAACTCTTCGCTACTAAAACCTTTTTCTTTGAATTCTGTGATTTTTTCATGAATACGCAAAGAAACCTTCTTTGGGTCAGACGATTCACCAGAGAACATTGGCACAGCATAGCCGTGACCATTAAAATATTCCGTTGAGAATGTATCGTTTATAAGACCTTCATCAAGAAGCTCTTTATATAAATCTGAACTTTGACCTGCAACCATATCTAAAATAAGACTTTTTCCTATTGTTTCTTTTATAGTTCTTTCAGGTGTTTCGTGGTTTTCTTTATACCCAAAACAGAAAACAGGTGTTATAAGCGCAAGTTTTTCTTCAATGTATTGCTTCACTATTTCTTCAGGTTCATTTTTAAAAGCTCTTTCAACTGTAACTGGCTCATCTGCTGTAAGAAGTCTGTCTGCAATTTCAATTACCTCTTCCACAGTTACATTACCAGCAACCGCAAGAGCCATATTTGAAAGATTATAGAACGTATTGTAGCAGGAAAAAAGCATTTCTGCAGTTATTTCTGAAATAGAATGTTTTGTTCCTGCAATATCAATTTTAACAGGGTGATTGTGGAACATACCACCTAACATATTAAAAAGACAAACCCAGTCAGGTAAATCTTTATACATATCAATTTCCTGACCAATAATACCCTGTTCTTTTTGCACAGTCTCTTCTGTAAAATAAGGATGTCTTACAAAATCAAGCAAAATTTCAAAATTTTCTTTAAAATGGCCTGTGCAAGTAAAAAGATAGCAGGTTCTGTCAAAGCTTGTGTAAGCATTTGCTGATGCACCTGTTTTTGCATATCGCTGAAAAGCATCCAGCTCTTCACTTTCAAACAGCTTGTGCTCAAGAAAATGAGCGGTACCCTCTGGAATTTCTATAAAATCCTTTTTATCACTTCTTTTGAAGCGTGTATCTATAGAACCGTACTTCGTTCCAAAAACAGCATAGGTTTGCGCATAATCCTTTTTAGGATAAACAAAAATTTTAAGTCCTGATTTATGGTCTATGGAATAATAGCCTTCATCTAAAACATCATTTTTAATATATTCCATTATTCGCAAGCCCCCTCTTCATCTTCTGTGCCCTCTAACATAAATACTGTATCAAGTGTTACATCATTTGCTGCTCTGATAACATCCTCTTTTGTGACAACCTTAAACATATTTATATAATCTTCCGGATACAAATATTCACTATGCTCAATTTGTGTTGTAAACCACGAATCAAGAGCTTCAGGGCTATCACTTACACTTTTAAAAGCATCTTCAAGTGATTTCTTTGAAGCCTCTAAATCTTCTTCGGTAAAATTACCCTTTTTAATTTCCTCAAGTTGGTCAAGAATAGCTGTTTTTGCTTTTTCTTCATTAAAGCTCTCAATACCACTTTGCACAAGCATAATTCCCTTCGCCCTAATCATTCTTGAAGAACAATAATAGCAAAGGCTCATTTCTTCTCTTACAACCTTGAAGAGCTTTGAGTTTGGATTACCGCCGAAAACATCTGACATAATTCGCTTTGCAGCGTAATCATCATTACGGTCTTTCATGCCTAATCTGAAGCCCATTACAAGCTTCCCCTGTTTTACAGGAGCTGTTTCTTTAACATAAGTAACGTCTTCAGCTTTCTCTACATAAAGCGTTTCGCCTTTTTGTGGCGCTCTTTCCGTACTTTCAGCATAATCGATAAAGAGCTTTTTTATGCTCTCTGTTTCGACACTACCATTTGCACTGACAGACAAAAGCACTTTTGATTCTTTTAAAAGCTTCTTATAAGCCTCTGTGAGTTTTTCCTTTGTAATAGCATTAATATCCTCTATGGTACCTAATCTGTTGATACCATAAAGCTCATCTTCACACATTATTTCCTCTAAACGATTTTTAGCATATACTCTTTTATCGCTGATTTCTGCACCTAATTGCTCTGCAAGAAGTCTTTTTTCGCTCTCGACTTCATCCTCTAAAAACATACCGTTAACCAATTTAGGTCTATAAACAAGCTCAAACAAAACCTTGCAGCATTCCTCTACAATGTTTTCT
Organism: uncultured Clostridia bacterium; assembly: GCA_937916395.1. Taxonomy (GTDB): domain Bacteria; phylum Bacillota; class Clostridia; order Oscillospirales; family Acutalibacteraceae; genus DTU089. Next base: position 28,875 of record CALFTN010000071.1, read on the forward strand.
TTATGGAGTGCAAATCGGTCATCAATAGAGCAAATAGCAAGCTTCAAAATCTGATTTTCGCCTATTTTCGACACATCAACACCTATTTCTGCCCCATAAAGAGTTGCTAATCTTTTTTCAAGCAAGGTAAGTGTAGGGAATTTTTCTGATGAACGTGTAAGAATGTTCGGAATCAATGCAAAAAGTGATGCATCGTCTGATAATGGAATCATAAAACTCAAGGACGCACATGCAGTTTTAAAACCTTCTGCTTTAACAGTACAAAAATCAATGCTTTTGCCAATTTCTTTAAAGTCAAATGTGTATTTCAAAGAATCACTCCTAAGATTAATTCCTTTCATTTTACCACATTCAACCAAATTTTTCCATAGTTTTTTACTATTTCTCATACAAAAATCCCCATTCATTGAAATATGCCTTTATTATTGCCAATTTTTACAATTTATACATAGGTTTTCGATTGACAAAAGTTAGAGTATGTGCTAATATAACTCAGTTAAAAACATTATATATATTACTTTCCGAAGGAGTTTTATAAATGTCAGGACATTCAAAATGGAGTACAATTAAAAGAAAGAAAGAAAAAACAGACGGCGCAAGAGCAAAGGTTTTCACAAAAATCGGCAGAGAAATTGCTGTTGCAGTTCGTGAAGGCGGACCAGACCCTGCTGGTAACTCAAAATTAAAAGACGTTATTGCAAAAGCAAAGGCTAACAACGTACCAAACGAAAACATTGAAAGAATTATTAAAAAAGCTGCCGGTGATACATCAACAGAAAACTATGAAAACATCGTTTATGAAGGCTATGGCCCAGCTGGTATTGCAGTAGTTGTTGAAGCTCTTACTGATAACCGTAACCGTACTGCTGGTGACGTTCGTCACTACTTCGACAAATTCGGTGGCAATATGGGTACATCTGGTTGCGTTATGTTTATGTTTGACCGTTTCGGTGTTATTATTGTTGAAAAATATGGTGTTGACGAAGAAAAGCTTATGGAAGACGCTATTGAATGTGGTGCAACAGATTTTCTTACTGATGACGAAGAAATCTTTGAAATCCGTACTGAACCTAATGATTTAGGTGCTGTAAGTGGTGACCTTGAAGCAAAAGGTTATAAATTTGTTTCTGCTGAGGTTGCTTATATTCCTCAGACTTACACTCGTCTTGAAGACCAAGACCAGATGAAGCAAATGAGCAGAATGTTAGAAATGTTTGAGGATAATGATGACATTCAGGCTGTTTGGCACAACTGGGAAAATGAAGACGAATACGAAGGTTAATTTTCGTACGATTTCTATTGATTTTTGAATTCAAATAAGTTATAATACTTACCTAAAGCACACTCAGCTCCGTCATGCGACGAGTGGGTCCTGTGCGACGGGGCACCGTGAACCATGTCAGGCGGGGAACCGAGCAGCATTAAGCGGATCGTTCTGTGCGCCACAGTCCGCCTATTCGTCGTATGACCGAGTTGAGTGTTTTATTTATTATTGAGAGGTGAGCTAAATGCATAAGGCACTTTACAGAAAATGGCGTCCGCAGGTTTTCAGTGACGTTTCTGGTCAAAGTCATATAACAGAAACTCTGATGCACGAGGTTGAAGTAGGCAGACTTTCACACGCCTATCTTTTCACCGGCTCACGTGGTACAGGTAAAACAACCTGTGCAAAAATTCTTTCAAAAGCCGTTAACTGTCTTAATCCACAAAACGGTAACCCATGTAACGAATGTGAAGTGTGCCGTGGCATTGATGAGGGTTCAATTTTAGATGTTACTGAAATTGACGCAGCAAGTAATAATGGTGTTGATAACATCCGTGATTTACGTGAAGAGGCAAACTTCACCCCAGCAGTTGCAAAATACAGAGTTTATATCATAGACGAGGTTCACATGCTCTCAACCGGTGCTTTCAACGCACTTTTAAAAACTCTCGAAGAGCCACCAAGTCACGTACTCTTTATTCTTGCAACCACAGAAGTTCATATGCTCCCTGCTACAATTCTTTCAAGATGTCAGCGTTTTGATTTCAGAAGAATTCCACCAGAAGATATAGCAAAAAGGCTCTTGCTTGTGGCTGAAAAAGAAAACCTAAATTTAGCTGAGGATGCAGCAATCCTTATTGCAAGAATCGCTGACGGTGCTCTTAGAGATGCACTTTCTATTCTTGACCAATGTGCAAGCTTCAGCGAAGAAATAACTTTAGGTATTGTAAGCAAGGCTGCTGGTCTTTTGGGTAGGGATTATCTTTTCGAAATTTCTGACGCAATAAAAAATCAGGACAGTTCTGGTGTTTTAAGTATTATTGACAGACTTCACGCTTCTTCCTGTGATATGGAAAGGCTTATAAATGAATTAGTTAATCATTTTAGAAACGTAATGATTGCTAAGACAACAAAAAATCCAGAAGAATTTATTGTATGTACACCAGATGAGCTTAATCGCTATAAAGACTATTCATCATCTATAACATACGGCACAATTCTTTATATAATGGAAACACTCACTACCGAATCTGCACAACTCAAATATAGTGCACACCAGAGAGCAAAGGTTGAAACAATGCTTATAAGACTTTGCTCCCCTAAGCTTTCTACAGAAATTTCTGCTCTTGTATCAAGAATAGATGAATTACAAGCACAGATTATGATGTTAAAAGCAGGAAGTGTTTCTGCAATTCCAACAACTCCACAACCACAAATAACTGAACCTATCAAAGAAAATCCAGTTATTGAAGAAGCACCACCAATTGCAGAACCAGCAGTGGTGTCAAGTCCTGAACCTTTACAGGATGAAACAACGCAATATACAAGGGTTGATGAACCTTCATTACCACCAGAACCACCTATTTCTGCTCCAGTAATGAAAGAACCAGTTATCCCTAAAGCTCCCGTGGATATGACATTAGTAACCGAGTCTGACAAGGCACAACCCTTTACAGCTTGGGCTAATTGTTTAGAGCAATTATCAAAAATAAGCAAACCTCTTTACCCAATGTTACAAGGTTCAGAAGCATACAGAGCTGGTAACACTGTTTTTATAAAAGCAAAAAACACAGCATTCCCTGCACTTTTCAAAGTGAAAATGAATTTTGATGCAATAAGCGACGCGATAGTGAGAGCCACAGGCGAAAAATTAAGACCCGCTATTTACACAGATGGTGAATCACCTATTGCAAACGAAGGTGCAGAACCTATTGATGTTTTAATATCAAAACTCAACAAAATGCAGATTGATTTTATAGTAGAAGAATAAATTTCTGAAAAGGATGGTACAATAAAATGAAAGCAAGAATTCCTAACCAAGGCGGTAACTCACAAGCTAATATGATGAAAAAAATTCAGGATATGCAAAACGAAATGGCTCGTGTTCAACAAGAAGTTGAAGAGAGCGAATTTGAAGCATGCTCTGGCGGTGGTGCTGTTGAAGTAAAAGTTAACGGCAAACACGAAATTCTTTCAGTTAACATTAAACCAGAAGTTGTTGACCCAGATGATATAGAAATTCTTTCAGATATGATTGTTGCAGCTACAAATGAAGCGTTGAGAAAAGCATCTGAAACAATGGAACAAAAAATGGGTGGCGTAACAAGTGGTCTTGGCTTACCTTCTGGTTTTGGCTTTTAATCCATGGCAACATACGATGTAGCAGCTCTCGAAAAATTAGTAGAGCAATTTCAAAAGATACCATCAATCGGCAGAAAAACTGCTCAGCGAATGGCTTTTCATGTGCTTGACTTGCCAGACAATGAAGCAAAAGAATTTGCCGATGCAATAATGGAAGCACATACAAAAATTCACCATTGTGCTTTATGTCATAACTTAACAGAAAATGAGCTTTGCCCTATTTGCGAAAGCGTAACACGCGACCATTCTGTTCTTTGTGTTGTTGAAGACCCACGTGATGTTCCAGCACTCGAAAGAACCAGAGAATTCTCTGGTGTTTACCACGTTTTACATGGTACAATTTCACCTATGAATGGCGTAGGTCCCGAACAGCTTACTATAAAATCACTCGTTGAGCGAGTTTCAAAGGGTGATGTAAAAGAAGTTATTATGGCCACAAACCCCACTCTTGAAGGCGACACTACTGCAATGTATATAGGCAAGCTTTTAAAACCATTTGAAGTTAAGGTCACACGTCTTGCATACGGTATACCCGTTGGTGCAGATATTGAGTATGCCGACGATGTTACACTTCTTCGTGCCCTTGAAGGTAGAAGAGAGTTGTAATTTATGTTTATTTTTCAGAAAGGATGAGGTAACTATGCCAAAAGCAGAAAGCAAAACAGTTGCACAAAATAAAAAAGCATATCACGATTATTTCATCCTTGAAACTTACGAAGCAGGAATTGAGCTTTGTGGCACAGAGGTTAAATCTTTGAGACTTGGTAAAGTAAATCTTAAAGATTCCTGGTGCAACGTTGTTGATGGCGAAATGCTTGCAAACGGCGTGCACATTTCACCTTATGACCATGGCAACCGCTTTAACCGTGACCCATTAAGACCAAAACGTCTTTTAATGCATAAAAAAGAAATTATGCGACTTATGGGTGAAGTTAAGCAACAAGGCTGTGCTTTAATTCCACTTTCCATATATTTTAATTCCCAAGGCAGAGCTAAAATGCAGGTAGGTCTTTGTAAAGGTAAAAAGCTTTATGACAAACGTGAGGACGCTGCAAAGAAAGATGCACAAAGAGCAATTGAACGCTCTCTTCGTGATAAGAATTGAAAGTTGAAAATTAAGTGTCTGGACGCTATTATATAGTTAAATTACCGTATTAAACCATCAGTTAAGTCGAATTATAAGAAAAATCAACCAATAGTTTACTAAATTTTACTTGTTTCAACCTTTGTTATCTTCATTATTTTTTGTACCAGCGTTAAAATGGAGACACAATAAACGGTACACAGTACCAAAAAGGAGAATGAACAATGTCATTATTTTTCAAAAAAATGGTATCAAACGAATATCAAGAAGAGCCAAAGAAAAATGAAACAGGTGAAGCTGCTGAACAAATTGATATTACAGAAACAATTGGTTCAAGAATTTCACAAGCAAGAAAAGCTAAAGGTTACACACAAGAGCAATTCTCACAAATGCTTGATGTAACTGCACAGGCTGTTTCTAAATGGGAAAATGATGTTTCTTGCCCTGATATCCAGCTCTTACCTAAAATTGCAGAAATACTTGATATGACAACAGATGAGCTTCTTACAGGCAAAAAAGGAAAACATAAAGAAGCTAATCCAAATGCTGATATTGATACATCAAATCTTAAAGTTAATATCAATGTTACAAAACCAAATCAAAATCCGGTAAATGTTTCCCTACCCTTGTCAATGATTAAAAAGTTTGCTAAAATAGGTAATGGGATTTCTGGAATAATCGGAAATGGTGCAATAGATAGTATAAAATTTGATGAAATACTCACTCTCATTGAAAATGGCGCAACAGGCGAAATACTCAATGTTGTTTCAGAGGATAACACCAATGTATCTATCACTATAAAATAAGTTTATAAACATCAACTCATCGCAGATGAGTTGATGTTAAATATAAAACTGGACGCGTAGCGTCCCCTTAATTCTTCACTATTCACTTTTCACTCTTCACTTGAGCGAAGCGAAATATATGGGGATGAAAGGATTTCGACGGGGATTTTGAACCCAGATAAGCGAGCAGTGGAGTGGCACCACTATAAAAGTCACAACTTAAAAATAACTGACAATAATAAAACAGTTTTAGCTGCTGCTTAATAGCAGCTCATCCTGACTGAAACTACCGCGATTCAGTTAAGGGTGTCATCTTAGCGGTGAACCGGCACAAGCGAGAGCCCTGTAGCTTGTACGGATTTAAAGGGCTACTCATCAGTTTAGCCTGTTTATCGGCGATTCAGATGAGGAAACTAAAAAGATAAACTACGCTCGTAGAAAGTTTGGGGAATGGGTCTTCGGACGTGGGTTCGAATCCCACCATCTCCACCAAAAATCGACAGGTTTCGACCTGTCGATTTTTTATCCATTGCGAAAGCAATGGTATATCATCACGCGCAAGCGTGCATCTCATCACCGAAGGTGTATATCATCAGCCGCAGGCTGCATTTCTTTTCGCAATGATGATATACAAAACTTCGTTTTGATGATATGCAATTCCTGCGGAATTGATGATATACACGGCTTTCGCCGTGATTTATG